>CAZJTS010000077.1:0-8813 GCA_964548975.1 uncultured Fastidiosipila sp. | reverse complement strand
ACATCTATCTAATCTCCTTGCCTTAGTAATTGACCCATTTACGCTGACCGCGGAATTGAATGAGTGTGACGATCAGGATCATGAGGAAGAGAACGTAGGCCATCGCGGAGGCATAGCCGAAGTTAAATTTGCGGAAGCCTTCGGTGTAAATCAGGTAGACGAGGACGTTGGTGGAGCGCCCGGGACCGCCGTTGGTCAGCATGTAGACCATATCGAAGACTTTGAAGGAATTGATCAAGGCAATAATGGTGGCGAAAAAGATGATCGGACTCAGAGAAGGGACGGTCACATATCTGAACTTTTGCAAACTGGATGCGCCATCGAGTGAGGCGGCCTCGTAGAGTTCGCGGTTGATGCCTTGAAGGCCCGCGAGGAAGATCACCATGTAGTAGCCGACGTTTTTCCAGATGGAGGTGATGATGACTGAGGGCAAAGCCCAGGTCGATGAACTGAGCCAACGCGGCGGGTCGGCGATGCCGAGTGACATCAGGAAGCTGTTGAAAATACCTTGCGAGGGGTGATAAAGCAGCTGCCAGACCACTACGACCGCCACTGTAGCGGTGATATATGGCAAGAAGAATGCGGTGCGAAAAAAGCGGGTGAATTTCATCTTTGTATTCAGCGCCACCGCCACCAGCAACGCAAAGAACATGGTGACCTGTACGAAGAAAACGGAGTAGATCAGCGTGTTCTTGAAGGCAATTCGGAAGCCTTCATCGCCGAACATGCGGGTGTAGTTTGCCAGACCTCTGAATTCCATTTGGCCAAAGCCGTCCCAGTTCGTAAAGCTGATCACGAGGGACATAATAATAGGGATGAACATAAAGACCAGAAAGCCGATGATATTGGGCAGTAGAAAAAGGTACGCGGTTAAGCGGTTTTTCCTGAGTTGCTTGCCGGGTTTACGTTGAGGCTGAGGTGCCGGGGTGGAATTCATTATTACCTCCAACAGATACCGCCTGCCCGGCAGTGTTCCTGAGAGAACAGCAGGGCAGGCGGCTGATTAATCGGTGTTCAAATTAGTTTCCGAGATTGAGTTCTTGGACACGTCGGGTGATAGCTTCGACGGCTTCTTCCGGTGTCACTTCACCGGCGAAGGCCAGCTGGGATTCTTCATTGAAGATCTGCTCGACCTGGTTGATACCGGTGACGGCCGGATACTCCATGAAGACTTTCTGATCCAGCAGAATGTTGACGTTTTCGGGCGCTGTCTCGCCGTCGTAGGTCAGCTGATCTTTGATGCTGTCGTTGATGAAAGCGGGGACGAAGCCGGCTTTGACGTAATGGTTCGCTCCGGTTTCACCCGAGATGTATTTCAGGAAATCCCAGGCCACGTCTTTGGCCTCAGACTTCGGATTGATGGAGAAACCTCCGGTCATACCGGTCGTGGTGTTCTCGGAGACGCCCTCCGGTACAGGGGACGCCACGATATCCCAGTCGAAGTTGAGTTCGCCTTCGTTCTCCGCCTGACGCAGCTGGCCGACGTGGAAGTCACCCATCACGTGCATGGCGAGGTTGCCTTTCAGGAACTCGGTTCTGTAGTGGGCGGACGTTGCGACCTGCTCGGTGTACGGCATGATGGAGCCGTCAGCTTCGAGGTCCAGACGATACTGCATCGCTTCGACGAAGGGCGACAGATCGGTGTCGATGATCGTGCTGCCGCTCTGCAGGGCATAACGGTTCCAGGCGATCGGCCAGGTATGAATGTAGGCGCCCCAGATTTTGTCCTGGCCGCTGCCGGAGGTCATTTTTTTGGCCAAATCCCGGTACTCCTGATAAGTCATGGAACCGGTCGGGTAGTCGACGCCTGCGGCATCAAAGAGATCCTTATTATAGTAGAGGACCCAGATCGAGTTACGGGTAGGCATCTGGTAGACCGTACCGTCGACCTTGATGTTGTCATAAGTGACGCCATAAGGGGTCATGTCGAGATTGTCTTTGGCGATGTAGTCGTCGAGGGGCTCGGCCAGGCCTTTGGAGATGAAATCGGCATAGTTCGCGTTGTTACTGACCCAGTACATGTCAATGTCTGAACCGCCGGAGAGCTGTACGATCATCTTGTCCATGAACTCGTTATTCGGCACTTCGGTCCGCTCTATCTTGACGTTATCATGCTCTTCCATATAGAGCTCTGCCAGGTCATGCACAGGATAATCGTCAGCAATCATCGCGATGTTCAGCGTGACTTCTTCGGTTGAGGGCGCATCGGTCCCCTCCGGTGCATCAGTGCCGGCCGGTGTACCCGTCTGTGCCGGGGGCTGGGCCGTCGTGGTTTCATTAGTCGGACCACAGGCGGCTAGGAGCGACACACTCAGCACAGCAGAAAGTGTCATAGCTAGAATTCTCTTCTTCTTTTGTTCCTCCCAAAATTGTTAATCCGGCGAAAGGCGCCTGTCAGGCACTCCTTCACCTCTTGTTAAACTAACTCTAGCTTAAGACTTGGCCCGGTTTTGGGTAGTGGAATCTTTTATTCCCCCTCCCGTTTTTCGGGCCAAAGGCCGGGTGACACGTGCTACACTGATAGCCGGAGCCCCGTAAATCCAGTCAAGAGGAGTCTACACGAATGAATGTTTTGATGATCTGTGTTGATCAATGGCCCTACAATTTCTTCGGCCTCGTAAGAAATAATGAGATCATGACCCCGACGCTTGATACACTTGCGGCGAACGGCATTCGCTTCACCAATGTCTACAGTGAATGCCCGGTCTGTATTCCGGCCCGTAGAAGTTTGATGACCGGACTATCACCTCGCACCCATGGAGATCGGGTGTATTCGGATCGGTTGCCGATGCCCGACGTGAAGACTCTGGCCCAGAGTTTCAGAGACAAGGGCTATCAGGCAACTGCGGTGGGGAAGCTTCACGTGTATCCGCAGAGGGACAGGATAGGTTTCGACGAGGCCATCATTACCGAGGAAGGCCGCTATGAATTCGGCGAGGTCGACGACTATCAGATCGATCTCGGTGAAGAAGGCTTGGTCGGAGAAGAATTCGCACATGCGATGGGCAACAACACCTACTACACCAGACCCTGGCATCTGGCCGAGAAGCATCACCCCACGAACTGGGTGACGAAACAGATGATGAAGCAAATCAAGCGCAAAGACCCGACCAGACCCGCCTTCTTCTATTGCTCCTATCAGTTCCCGCACCCGCCCTTGGTGCCGCTCTCTACTTACTGGGATATGTATAGTGACGTGGAATTTACACCGGCCAAAACCCCCGGCTGGGGTCAAGATGAAGCCATCTTCGAGATGCTGCGACAGCATGCGGGGCAGTATAGTCCTAATGAAATGAAGCGCGCCCAACAAGCCTATTATGCGCAGTGTACGCACATCGATCACCAGATCCGCTTGCTCATCGGAACGCTCCGCGAGAGCAATTTGTTGGACGACACGCTCATCGTCTTCCTCAGCGATCACGGTGAAATGCTCTTCAACCACGGGATCGTCGGCAAGCGGTGTTTCTATGAAGAATCGGCCAAAGTCCCGCTAATCATTTCAGGTAAGCCTTTAGAAAGAAAGTCGGGGACTGTCAATCACGAGATCGGCTGTTTAGCGGATATCATGCCGACGGTTCTGGATCTGTGTGGCATTGAGGTTCCGGAAACTGTCGAAGGGATTTCCCTTTTCTCTGAAGAATCTCGTGACTATTTATATGGTGAAGTCGGCGAAGGCGCGCACGCGACCCGGATGATCAGAGAAGAGCATCACAAGCTGATCTATTACCCTTATGGGAATGTGGTTCAGTTGTTTGATCTGGAGAAGAATCCGGAGGAGTTGGTGGATTGTAGCTCGGATGATGAATATAGAGAAGTTCTGAGTCAGCTCACAGATCTCCTGATCGAAAATCTCTACGGGGAAGATCTAGGCTGGATTGTTGACGAAAAACTTGTGGGTCTGGATGCCTCGGCAGCTGTTCCGCAGAAGCTTGATTTTGGCCTGAACAATCAGCGCGGCTACCACTGGCCGACGCCGTCAGGCTATGCTAAATAATGAAGGGCAATTGAACGTGCTACAATCGGTCTATCAAGCGAAAGAAAGACAAACATGCTCCTGATTATTTTCCTGCTATTAGTTGTCGCGGCTTTCTCCCTCAAGAAAAGCCGCCGCAATCACAATCTCGTCTTCGTCAGCGGGATGATGATCGGGCTGTTCTTTGTTTGGGCGGGATTCACGTTTTATCTGGTCAAGCACAATTATTATGCCTACATCGTTCAGAAACTCCTGTTCATCAGTCCTGCGCTCTGGAGCCAGTTGCTGACTTGGAATATTCCGAAGGACAGCTTTATCATCGGAACGAATTTCGGGATTGTGACCTTCGTCGGATCCACGCTTTGCTACGCGCTGAGTTATACCAGAATCCTGTTTTACCGGTTGCGTTTTCTCAATAATCGACTGATCTACTTGATCCTCGGGGTTCTGCTCACGAGTGAATTTCTTCTCTTCAACCCATTGCTCTATCGGGTGCTGCAGGGCAATCCACGTATTCTCGATCGGCTTTTCAGCTTCACCGTGCGTTTCGGGGAGCCGTTCTTCCGCTACTTCAATCTCTTCTGCCTCGCGCTCGCCCTCTTGATTTTGCTCTCGGATTACCTCTCCCAGCGCAAAGCCCCGACCACCGCCCGTCCCCTCCTCTATCACCTCTTGATTATCGGTTCGCTGGTGGCCACTTACATCCTACTCTTTGCCTGGACACCGAAGACTCTCCTGCGCCCCTCCCTTATTCACTCCTACTTCATCTATATCGTCCCGGATGTCACCAATTCCATTCCCCTGATCAACTTTTTTCCCGTCATCGCGCTGAGCCTCCTCCTGCTGGTTCTCTATTTTTCGTTCAAGTATCGGGAAGCCCTGTATTTTGGCCGTAACTACACGGTCCGTTTCGCCGATAATATGGAAGTCGCGAACCAAAGCATGCGGATCTACACACATTCCATGAAAAACCAGCTCTATGCTATCCTCTCCGAGGTCGAATTCCTGGACAGCCTCCGCCTGCCCGATGAACAGGCGCTTTACAGCATCGACCTGATCCGCCAGGCCTGCACCAGCGCCCTCGACACCATCGATCTGGGCAACCGCAACCTCCGCCGCTATCAGCTCAATCTCATGCATCAGTCGCTCTCTGTCCCGATTGACCAGGCTTTGCAGTCCGTGGCCTCGCGTTTGGCCAAAACCACCGTCATCAAGACTTACACCGAGCCGGCACTTCCGGTCTATCTGGACAAAGAACAGGTCACCGATCTGATCGAAAACCTGCTGATCAATGCGGTGGAAGCCATCGAACTCGGCGCTAATGCCGAGAACGGGCACATCGCAATCAGCGTCAACAGCATCGCAAAGTGGGTGATCCTCACCATCGAGGACAACGGCCGCGGAATGGATGAATCCACGCTGGAGGCGGCCCGTTCCCCCTTCTTCACAACGAAATCTTCGTCCACCAACTGGGGCCTCGGCCTGTCGATCAGTCAGAATATTATGGTTGCGCATCGCGGAACAATGAGCCTCGAAAGCGTGCCGGGCATCGGTACGAAGATAGATTTGGCTTTCCCGGCGGTGTATTGAGTAGAACTTAAGAGGAAAAAACTATGGAAGAACCTATCCGCATTCTTATCGTTGACGACATCGAGTCGCATCGGCGCCGTTTTCAGCGTATTCTCACTGCCTATGAGGCGTTTGAAGTGGTCGGTTTAGCCGCCAGCGGCAAAGAGGCGGTCGCGCTGGCCTTAGAAACCCGGCCGGATATCGTCCTGATGGACATAGAGATGGAGACCAGGACTGCCGGCATCGACGCCTCCGCCCAAATCCTGGATCACTTCCCGCAGGTCAAGATCATCATCCTTACCGTTCATAAAGATGACCACCTGATTTTCCAGTCTTATCAGACCGGGGTCGTCGATTACATTCTGAAGTCCGAGGAGCCGGAGATTGTGGTGCAAGGCATCCGTACCGCCTACCACAGCCACTCCCCCATCCGCGGCGATATCGCGGAGTCCATTCGGAGCGAGTTCAAGCGTATCAAGGAAACCGAAAGTTCTATGCTCTATATTCTCGGTACCCTGCCGCAGCTCACTTACTCCGAGCAACAAGTCCTGAAGTTGCTTTGCCAAAACAAAACGCGCCGCGAAATCGCCGAAGAGCGCTTCGTCGAACTGGACACGATCAAGAAACAGACGACGAGTATCCTACGTAAATTCAAGGTCAACAGCACGGCAGAGATCGTGGCGATTATGCAGGAGTTGAAGATTGTGGATCTGCTGCCGTAGGTTCCGGCCGGCTCTGCGATCCGTTGGCCTCTGGAAATCCCCCGGCGTCTGTGGTAAAGTACCAGAACAATATCACTTCTCACCCGAAGCTGTGCGGGCCCTGTGCGATATGGCCCGTGAACCTTGTCAGGTCCGGAAGGAAGCAGCAATAAGCGGTTACCCGTATGTGCTGCAGGTCCACCTGTACGGCTTCGGCTGAGTGGTGATATTTTTTATTCAGCCGAACTCTCCAGGGTATAGGCGGTCAATTCAGGATCGAAGTCCTCAACGAATGGGTAGAGCGGTGATTTCAGGTGCCGGAAAGGGAGCGTCTCGATCGCCTGGTCCACGGCGCCCGGGGTGAGGGCCATGACCCAGTCTTTGGCCGTAAGGCTAAGCTCCGGTTCCAAATAGCCCATCTTGACGACGACAATGTCGAAGCGACTCAAATCAGTGATTCCGGCCATGGCGAACTGCTCCAAGTTCCCGAACTGATAGCGCCGGGAAGTCACGATGACGTAAATATTCTCGTGACGTATGACGGCGGATGGGCCGGTACGCTCGTCGTTGAAGAAGTGTTCGATCGTGAATTCCGCCTCGAGCGGACCGCCGAAGCGAGGATCAATTTTGCCGCCGAGCTCGATGGAAACTTCGGTGCCGACGGGCTGCCCGGAGATCTTCTCCATGGTCTTTTCGTCCTTGATCGAGGAGAAGAGAACGCGTTTCCGGGATTCCTTCTGCTTATAGTGATCCTTGAATAGTCGCAAGAAGGAGACCATGTCGTCGGCGCCACCGGCACCGGGGTTGTCTCCCGTGTCGGAAATGAAGAAAGGCTGTTGATCTGAGTGTAGGGCTTGGAGAACGGCGGTTTCGGGCTCCGCGACAGGACCGACGAAGACGAATTTCTTGCGGCTGCCCCAGAGCAGTTCGGCTAAGCGAAGGGCTTCGGTCTCGACGGCTGTCCGATCCCAACCGGTGACGACCACCGAGGCATGGCAGCGGGCTTCGTCCGCCCAGGGAAAGCCCATCCATATGGCGGCGTCGAGAATCCGGGCTTTGGCCGTGAGAGGCGCCAAGGCAGCATAGATGCTTCGCCCGGGTTCCACCTCAGTCGAGGTCTTCTCGCCGGGCAGCAGGATAGGCACATCGACTTTGCTGCGGACCAGTTTGTGGCGCTGACCGCGGACTTCCAGGAGCTGCTCGAAGGCGCGTTGCCTGGTTTCAGCGGCATCGATATGCGGCGCCGTCCGATAGCAGGTGATGAGATCGGTGGCTTCGAAGAGCTGATCCGACACATTGCCATGGAGATCCATCGAGGTCGACATCGGCACGTCGGGGCCGATCGCGGCGCGGATCCTCTGCGCGATCTGACCTTCGGCATCGACAAGGCCTTCGACACTCATCGCGCCATGGATATCCAGGAAGAAGCCGTCCAGCGGGCCTTCGGCCATTACCTTTTTCAGTTGGCCAAAAAACTCGTCACACCAGGCATCGTAAAACGCGCGACGAACCACACCGCCCGGCAGGGCTCTCGCGTGCACCAGAGGGATCAGCTTGACTTCGTATTCACAGTGCCAGGGGTACCTGGCCAGGAGCTCATCGCCCCGGCGGATGATGAAATCTTCTTCGTCCGAGATATAGGGTGTAAACGTTGAGGATTCGATATGAATCCCGCCGACTGCGATTCTCATGTTACTCACCTTTCGGGTCATTCAGTTTCTGAAGTTGCGCCGCATCGATGACGGGGTAGTGAGTTTCCGACGGGTAAAGCGCGGAACCGTAGAAAATCGCCTGATTATTGCGGGTGGAGAAGTCGGCGTAAGTGGTCGTGAAATAGACATGCATCTCGGAGCAGCCGGTCTCGCGAGCCACCAGGTCCGCAGTTTCGGGCGTGATACCTGCGCCGGGCATCACCACGAGGCGATCGCCGACGTAAGCCACCATTTCCTTTACTGTCGCCAGGCCGAGGAGGACGTTGGGGCACAGCCCGCTGGTGAGGACTTTCTTCACGCCGGCCTCCGCCAGTTGATCCAGTGCTTCGCGCCAGTTAGGCACGACATCGATCGCGCGGTGGAAAGTAACCGGCAGGTCACCGGCGATCTCGACCAGCGCCCTTGTTTTTTCTAGATCTACGGTTCCGTCTTCATAGAGGAAACCGCAGACCAGCCCGTCCGCGCCGGCTTCGACGAAGAGCTTGGCATCGTATTGCGCCGTTGCCCATTCGGCTTCGGTGTAGCAGAACCCGCCTTCACGCGGGCGGATCATCACGTTGATGGGGATATCGGCCCTGTCTCTGATCGCTTTGAAAGCGCCGAGGGTAGGCGTCAAGCCGCCCTGGAAAAGGTTCGAACAGAGCTCCACGCGATCTGCGCCGCCGTTCGCAGCCTGCAGGGCATCTTCCGCGGATCCGCAGCATACTTCAACTAGATACTCTCTCATCTTGACCTCCGTTTTGGCCCTTTCAGCCGTGAAAAAATTAGCGTCTAATAAGATAGTAGACATGATCGGCCGGCGTGTCTCTGGGTGCAAAGGCACCGTTGGCATCCACGCGGAGGGTTATGGTTGGATGG
>CAZJTS010000076.1:0-8873 GCA_964548975.1 uncultured Fastidiosipila sp. | reverse complement strand
GCTGTCGAGTGTATGTATCGGCCGAAAGAACGTCATCTGCCCTTGGCGGTAGGCGGTGATGCGGAGAAGCGCCATGGCATTATTCTGGCAAAGAATGAGTACGCCAAGCGTTACGGTGTCAAGACCGGGGAGGCGCTGTGGCAGGCGAAACAGAAGTGTCCCGGACTCCATATCGTCTCTCCGGATTATCCGCTTTACATGCGCTATTCGAACATGGCCAGAGAGATCTACACCTCCTACACGCCCCAGGTCGAGTCCTTTGGCCTCGATGAATGCTGGCTCGATGTCAGTGGGGAAGCGATGGATTTCCGAGCGGCCGGTCGTTTGGCCGAGGAGCTTCATGTCCGCATTGCCGAAGAACTGGGCGTGACAATCTCGGTGGGGATCTCCTGGAATAAGATCTTCGCCAAGCTCGGCAGTGATATGAACAAACCCGATGGGACGGTGATCATTACACCGGACAACTATCAACAGCGGGCCTGGCGTCTTCCGGTCGAAGATCTGCTCTATGTCGGTTCGGCGACCAAACGCAAATTCCATCACGCCGGTATCTATACGATCGGCGACCTTGCCCGGAGTTCTCCGGAATGGCTCCAGGAACGTCTGGGTAAAGTCGGATTGATGCTCTGGCACTTTGCGCGCGGGGAGGACAAGACTGAAGTCTCGACGGAAGAAGATCCAGGCGTCGTGAAGTCCGTAGGTAACAGTGTCACAACGCCCCGGGACATTGTAGGGGATGAAGACGTCAAGCTCATTTTCTACGCTCTGGGTGAATCGGTCGCCGCCCGCCTGCGGGAGCAGGGGCTCCAGACCTCCTGTATCTCGATCAGTCTGAGAGACACGTCGCTTTACGGGGCGGGCTGGCAACTCAGTTTGAACCAGCCTACCGACCTGACGCTGGAGATCGTGAATGCAGCCATGACGCTTTATCACACGAACTATCGGGTGAAGCAACCCTTACGCAGTATGGGCCTACGCGCCCAGAAACTGTCAGAACGCGATCCCGAACAGTTGAATTTTCTACCGGAACGCCAGAAGCGGGAGCAATTCGCCCGTATTGACCGGGCGATCGACCATCTGCGCTCCCGTTTCGGCTATGTTGCTGTGCGCCGGGCCTATCTTTTGCAAGATGAGCTCGGGGCCATGGATGCCAAAGGCTCTCACGTTATAGCACCGATTTCATTTCTTAAGGCAGGAGAGAAAATATGCTCGAATTAATTCCTCAGAATCATGATCACGACGGTAAAGTCTATGTCCCGGTCTGGGCGTATTACAATTCCCATGGCGAGATTAAGCCGCTTGCGGTTAAAATAGGCGATGAACATTACACGATCGACCGCATCCTCGATGTCAGGCCCCGGGCCAGCCGGAAACTGGGTGGCTTCGGCACACGCTATCTGTGTCGGATCCGGGAGCAGGTACTGGAGCTCTTCTTAGAGGAGAATCGTTGGTTTATGGAAGGATAAAAGTGGACATGAACGAGAAGGAAATGATACCCATCGCGGGTGGCTACCGTCTGAGAACCGCAGAAGCAGGGGATGAGACAGCCCTGCTCAGTCTGATCCGCGAACTGGCGGAGTATGAGCATATGCAAGATGACGTCAGTGGGACCGAGGGCGACCTGAGAGAATGGCTCTTCGAAAAACAGATGGCCGAAGCGATGCTGATCGAAAACAGCGAGCTCAGGCCGGTCGGCTATGTCATTTACTTCTACAGTTTTTCGACCTTCCTCGGACGCTCAGGGATCTATATAGAGGATATCTATATAAAACCCCAACATAGACAGAAAGGCATAGGCTCCGCTGTCTTCAGATACTTCATTGAGAAAAAAGAAGCCGAGGGCTTTGGCCGCTTAGAATGGCAAGTGCTCGACTGGAATGTCAATAGTATAGAGTTCTACGAGAAACTGGGTGCGAAGCCTTTGCCCGGCTGGACTCAATATAGGTTATAAAAACTAAAATTTAATATAAAAAACTGGTCGTATAGCCTGTCAGAAGCCTGAGATTTACTCTATAATATAGCGAGAATATACAAATCCACCCGCTTCTAAGTGAGAGGCACTCTACGATTTATCGCCCGACATTTCCGGGTTACTGGAAACGTGCCCGGAGACTTACTTCAGATAGCCTGTCCGAAGGCAGCTGTCTGAGGCAGGAGGAATCCTTATGCTGATTACAATCATCGGATCAGGTAATTCAGGGCTGGCCATGGCTGCTCATCTGGCATTATATGGCCATGAGGTGCGTCTCTGGAACCGAACCCCCGAAACGCTGGGTGAACTGCCGAGTACGAGGACGATTCATGCGACAGGGGCGATCGAGGGAGACGCAAAACTTGCTTTGGTCACTGCGGATATGGCGGAAGCCCTGGCGGGCAGTAAGATGATCTTTATCACCACCCCCGCCACAGCACACGCTTATCTGGCACAAAAAATGGCCCAGTTCCTGGAAGAAGGGGCCGATGTCGTGCTGTGTCCGGGCAGGACGTTCGGAGCAATTGAATACTTAAGTATCCTCAAGATGACCCGACCGGATATCTCGATCAACATCGCGGAAACACAAAGCATAATCTATACCTGTAGAAAGCAGGAGAGCGATGGCGTGGTGATCCTGGCGATCAAGTCCGATGTGCTGTTTTCTACCTTTCGGCCGGAAGAGAATATCGATTTTATTAAGCGTCTGCCCGAGGTGGTTCAGCCCTTTTTGATCCCGGCGATTTCTATGGTGGAAACATCGATAGGGAATGTCGGCATGATTCTCCATTGCCTGCCCCTGCTTCTGAATACGGCCCGTACGGAAGGTCAGGCGGACTATAAATACTATACGGAAGGGATCAGCCCGTCGATTGCGCGCATGCTGGAGAAACTGGATTTCGAACGCACGAATGTCGCCTATCATCTGGGCTACCACTTGGAGTCTTGCGAGGAGTGGTTGAAACGGACCTACCGGATCCAGTGTGAGACCCTTTACGAATGCATTCAACATAATCCGGCCTATCAGACGATCAAGGCGCCGGACACCATGGTGCATCGCTACATTTATGAAGACATCCCCTATGGCTTGGTGCCGCTTGAAGCTGCGGCCAAAGTCCTGGGCGTGGACACACCCCTGGTCAGTCTGGTCATCGACCTGGCTATCGAGGTCCTGGATCATGACTTCAGAGGTGAAGGCAGAACCCTGGGTTTTTTAAATGTCACCGACGACCCAGTAGATGAACTGGCGATATTATTTGGCAAAGGGGAAACATTCAGATGAGAGAAAAATATGCTTTTCTAAAACCGGCCATTGATGCCCACACCCTGGGCCTGATCTCAGCTACTGAGCTCCTCGAAGGCTCAGGCTATCAGGTGGAGCTGGCAACCAGAGATATTCAGGAAGCCATTGTCCGTTTCAGAGATCCGGACGCGATCGACCGGGTGATTAAGTGGCTCGAAGGGACAAAAGCGGCACATTTTGCGCTGAGCTACCGTTTGGACGGTCGGGATGCTGTCCAGATGCTCGGGCGACTCATTTACCAGGCGCAGGAAGCCAGGCTCTTCGTCGGTCAGGGAGGGCAGCTGAAGCAACTCTATTATGCCGGCTTGCCGGATGCCTGCCGGATGGTGGACCGGGAATTCCAGGCACAGGTGCTCACCTTCTCCGGGGGCGAAAGTGCCGGAGAGACCCTTCGTTTGCTGGGTGTGCCCGAAGAAGAGATCCCGGAGGAATATATTCAGGCGGCCCAATATGATGAGAGCTTGATGGCCTTCGGGCGAGAATTGGTACAACGCCAAGATTACCTCAAGGTCAAACCGGCAGACCGGCGCTACCCCGGTTTTGGCAGTACGGAAGATAGTCTGACCAAACGCCTTGCCGCTCTGCCGACCGATCATTATCAGCCGATCCTCAGAGCCCACGTCGGCCCTTATGATGCGCATGCAAGTCGTCGTGAGAACGTCGATACTTTCCTTGGCTGGGCCAGGGCTTTAGGCCAAGCCGGCTACCTCGATGTCCTCTCGGTCGGATCATCTCAGCTGACACAGTCCCGTTTCGGTGAATCCTGGGAAGATGAGGTGAACGGTGGCGGTGTCCCGATCGCTACGGCTGAGGAGTTCTCCGACGTGTGGGCGGCTGCCAGACCCATGCTGGTCCGTACGTATGCGGGGACGAAGAATCTCCCGGCTTTGGCCAAAATCTATGAAGAGCATCTCCACATCGCCTGGCATGCCATGTCGCTCTGGTGGTTCAATCGGCTGGATGACAGAGGGCCTTACGGACTGCTTGAGAATCTGCAACAACAGATGGAAACCCTGCGCTATATTGCGGGCAAGGGCACGCCTTTTGAGGCGAATGTCTCCCACCATTTTTCGTTTAGGGGAACCGATGATGTCAGCTATATCTTCGCCGCCTACCTCACAGCGAAGCTTGCCAAGAGATTCGGTGTCAGAACGCATGTCCTCCAGAACATGCTGAACACACCGCGCTCGACCTGGGGTACGGTAGATATCGCGAAGTCCAGAGCATTGCTTGAACTAATCAGAGCCTTGGAAGATGATCAATTCCGTGTTGTGCACCAGCCTCGTGCGGGATTGGATTACTTCAAACCGGATCTGGGAGAGGCCCGGGCTCAATTGGCGACAGTCAGTGCGCTGATGGATGATATCGAACCGCTGAAAGCGGATAATCCCAAGATGATCCACGTCGTCAGCTACTCGGAAGCAGCGCACTTGGCGGATCCGGAAATTATCAATGAGAGTCTTCAGATTACTTTACATGCGATCAGGAGCTACCGGCGGGAGAGAAGTAAAGGTAACACCTTTGACACGCTGAACAATCCGGAAATCGATGCCTTGCAAAGAGACTTTGTCTCGCAAGCCCAGGAACTGATTAACGCCTGTGAAACTTACATTCCGAATCTTTACAGTCCTGAGGGTTTCTATAAGGTCTTCGCCGCAGGCTTCCTGCCGGTGCCTTATCTCTGGCGTGATGTCGAGAAGTACCCTCATGCGGTGAACTGGAAGACCGGTCAGCATAATGGACTGATCCGACTGGTGAGAGAGGACGGCGGAGCGATGCCGGTAGCAGAACGCATTGAACTTGCCAGAGAAAATCTGGCCGAAATCGTCGTAGCAGATTAACGCGGGAGGGGTCGCCGGTTTAAGTCAGGAATTTCCAACCTTTGATTGCAGAGCGCACCGGGCTCTGTTATAATGCCACAGGCTAAATACACACACAGGTCTTATCCTGTTGCGGCACTGCCGTGATTCAGGACTTGTGGAGGTAAAAAACAGGAGGTAATTATGGCCGTAGTATCAATGAAGCAGCTATTAGAAGCAGGTGTCCATTTCGGACATCAGACCCGTAGATGGAACCCCAAGATGAAGGAATACATCTACACCGAGCGTAACGGCATCTACATCGTCGACTTACAGAAGACGATCAGACTGGTTGAGAAGTCCTATGACTTCATCCGTGATATCGTCGTACGTAACGGTAAAATTCTTTTCGTCGGCACTAAGAAACAGGCACAGGACTCTATTCGTGAAGAGGCAGAGCGTTGCGGTGAGTATTTCATCAACAACCGTTGGCTCGGCGGTACCCTGACCAATTTCATGACGATCAAGAAAAGAATCGCCAGACTCAAAGAACTCGAAGACATGGAAACCAACGGGCACTTCGATCTTCTGCCTAAGAAGGAAGTGGCTAAACTTCGCCTGGAGCAGGAGAAGCTTGATAAGAACCTCGGTGGTATCAAGAATATGGGAAGACTCCCCGATGCTCTCTTCGTGGTAGATCCTCAGAAGGAACACATCGCTGTGTCTGAAGCCAGAAGTCTCGGTATCCCGATCGTGGCGATCGTCGATACAAACTGCGACCCTGATCTGATTGACTACGTGATCCCCGGTAATGATGATGCTATTCGCGCAGTCAAGCTTTTGGCCGGTACAATGTCCAATGCGGTCATGGAAGGTAAGCAAGGCCGTCAGGACTTCGATCCTGCTGCTGCCAGAGCACAAGCCGGTGAAGAGAACGTTGAGGCTGATGCTCTTGAATCCGAAGAGGAAACAGAAGAAGTCGTCGAAGCTGTTGCTGAAGATACAGTAGCACCTGAAGTGGCTGATGAGCTGGACTTCGAAGTTTAATAGATAATTAGATCCGAAAAGGGAGGAATATATGGCAGAAATTACAGCTAGTTTAGTGAAACAGCTCCGTGAACAAACGGGATCCGGAATGATGGATTGCAAAAAAGCTCTTCAGGAAAACAATGGTGATATCGAGAAAGCGATCGATTGGCTCCGTGAGAAGGGTATTTCCAAAGCGGAACAGAAGCAGACTCGTATCGCTGCTGAAGGTATCGTTGATGCTTACATCCATGCAGCCGGTCGCGTCGGCGTTCTGCTCGAAGTGAATATCGAGACGGATTTCGCTGCTAAAAATGAGACATTCCGTACGTTGGTCAAGGATCTGGCGATGCAGATTGCCGCAATGAATCCTAAGTATGTTTCGAAAGAAGATGTACCTGAGGATGTTATCGAAAAAGAGCGCGAGATCATTCGTGCTGAAGCGCTGAACGAAGGCAAACCTGAAAAGGTTGTCGATAGAATCGTGGAAGGCCGTGTCAAAAAATACTATGACGAGAACTGCCTTCTCGAGCAGGCATTCATCAAGGATGAAGACAAGACCGTCAGCACCGTTGTCAAGGAGAAGACCTTTGAAATCGGTGAGAAGATCAGTGTCCGTCGCTTCACACGTTATGAGATGGGTGAAGGCCTGGAGAAGAAATCCGATGATTTCGCCGCCGAAGTCGCAGCCGCGCTGCAATAAATGAGAAGCCATAGCTAATGGAGTGTCCCGGTTCGACTGGGGCACTTTTTTTGTGTTCAAGGCACAAAATGGCAGCTGAGAGATTGTTACAATACTTTATGAAGTAGCTGAAAGTGAGGCAGATATGAGTAAAGCTATCTATAAAAGAATTTTGCTGAAGTTATCCGGAGAAGTAATGGCCGGTTCGAAAGGCTCCGGTATTGATCCGGATACCGTGACGGATATCGCCAAAGCGGTTACGGATCTCCACGATCTGGGTGTAGATCTGGCCATCGTCGTCGGTGGTGGGAATTTCTGGCGGGGCCGTACCTCTGAAGGCATGGACCGGGTTACAGCGGATCACATGGGGATGTTGGCCACGTGTATGAACGCACTCTGCTTAGCAGATGCCTGTGAGCAGCAGGGCCACTCCACCCGAGTTATGACCGCCATTGAAATGCGGGAGATTGCCGAGACCTACATTCGTAAGAGAGCCTTACGGCACATGGAAAAAGGACGCATCGTCTTCTTCGCGGCCGGGATCGGGAACCCCTACTTTTCGACGGATACTACCGCGGCTCTGAGAGCAGCGGAGATCGGCGCTGACGTGATTTTCAAGGCGACAAACGTTGACGGCATCTACGATAAAGACCCCCGACAGTTCAAAGATGCTTTGCTCTACGAGAATATCAGCCATCAGGAAGTGCTCCGTGGTGACCTGAAAGTGATGGACGCCACAGCTGCTGCGCTGTGTCGGGATAATCAGATTGACATCGCGGTATTCAATCTGAATGATCCGCGGAATATCATCAAAATGGCCTGTGGAGAACTCGAAAAAGCCACGATTGTTCATTGACGATTGATTGATGAATGCCCCATCTTGACCTATAATGAGGATTAGTAAATCAGGAGGAAATAGATATGGATAGCACCACATATAGTCCTTACGAAGAAAGAATGCAAAAGAGCGTCGATGTTTTGCAAACCGATCTGAATACCGTCAGAGCCGGACGCGCGAACCCCCGCGTACTTGACCAGGTAACCGTACCCTATTATGGCGTTGATACACCTCTGAGTCAGGTTGCTTCAGTCTCTGTACCCGAACCTCGCCAGCTCCTGATCCAACCCTGGGATGCTTCACTGCTGAAGGAAATTGAGAAAGCTCTGTTTGCGTCCGACGTCGGTATTACCCCGAATAATGACGGTAAAGCGATTCGGCTCACTTTCCCTACATTGACAGAGGAACGCCGCCGGGATTTGGCCAAACAAGTCGACAAGTATGGTGAAGACACCAAAATCGCCATTCGTAATATCCGCCGAGACTTCCTCGATATGAGCAAGAAACTGCTTAAAAACAAGGAAATATCCGAGGATATGTATCACGATGCTGATGCGGAAATCCAGAAAATCACCAATAAATACACCAGTCTTGTGGATGATAAAGTAAAAGAAAAATCCGAAGAACTGATGGCTATCTAAGCCGGGAATTACTAAGCTAAAGCGGACACAGCCGGAAGGAAGCTTCCGGCTGTTTTAGAAATCGGTACGAGTATGCTGGAAAATTATTTTCGCAATCTTTTTACAAAGAACAAGCCGTCAGAGGAAATTCAGAATCCTCCCAGCCACGTCGCTATCATCATGGATGGCAATGGACGTTGGGCGCGCAAACGTAGTCTGCCCCGATCTGCCGGTCACAAAGCCGGTGGCGAGGCACTCGGGAGAATCACCATAGCCGCCAATGATATCGGTATCCGCTATCTCACGGTCTATGCGTTCTCCACCGAAAACTGGAAACGACCGGAACAGGAAGTCAGTGCGATTATGGATATCTTCCTGGAATTCTTTAAAAAGTATAGGGAAGACCTGCGCGAGATGGATTGTCGCGTCAGATTCATCGGCTCGCGTGACAAGATCCCGGCGAGAGTCCTGGAGACGATTGACCAGGCGGAAGCGGAATCCGTTGACAGACAAGGGATACAGCTGATCATCGCCTTTAATTATGGCGGCCGACAGGAAATTCTCGATGGCATCAGAAAGTATCTGGAAACCGCAGATCTGACGGCTGCCGAGCCCCTGGATGAGGCGGGTTTC
>CAZJTS010000075.1:3096-8875 GCA_964548975.1 uncultured Fastidiosipila sp. | reverse complement strand
GA
Organism: uncultured Fastidiosipila sp.; assembly: GCA_964548975.1. GTDB lineage: Bacteria > Bacillota > Clostridia > Saccharofermentanales > Fastidiosipilaceae > JAAYZH01. The sequence continues at coordinate 8,873 of CAZJTS010000075.1, read as the reverse complement.
GCCGACGGTATAGTCCGGATGGAAGAAGAATAATCTTATTCTTTAGTGATCTAAGCCCTGGACGTATGTTCAGGGCTTTTTTAGCGAGGATAGAAGACAGCTGGAGGAGGAACAATGAAAACCAAAGAACAGTCTGTCTTCTTGGACTCGAACCGCAGGGTGCAAAATCTGGTGCTGGACGCGATTTTGGCCGCGCTCGGCGTGGTTCTGATGCTGATGCTGCGCGTACCGCTGGTGCCGGCAGCCCCCTGGATGCTCTATGAGATGGGGGACATCCCCGCAATGATCGGCGGTCTGCTGCTCGGGCCGGGACATGGCCTCCTGATCCTGGCTGTCATCTGTATCGTCCAGATGGTGACCCCGAACAGTTCGGGCTTTTATGGCTTGCTGATGCATTTTCTGGCTTCGGGGATCCTGGTTGTTCTCCCCGCCTTGTTTTGGAAACGCAGACAGACTTCTCCCAGTTTGATCAGCGGCCTGGTACTGGCGGCGCTCCTGATGACGGCGCTGATGATTCCCTTGAATCTGCTGATCACGCCGCTGTTTCTCGGTGTGCCTGTTGAGGCGGTCACCGGCATGATTTTGCCGATCTTGCTGCCCTTCAACATGATCAAAGGTCTGCTCAACGGCTTAGGCACTTTCCTGGTCTTCCATGGTATAAGGCGGATCGCTAGAAAGTATAATCAGCGCTGATCGGCGGTTTTGGCCGCTTCGACCTCAGAATGTACACAAAAACAGAACTGTTGCTATAATCAACAGTGAATAGGCATTGCCTTGGCATTCTGAGGAGGGGGTCGGCCCGTGAGTAACAAAGTACCTTACTATGTCCGAGAGATCCGCAAAGGGCAGGATGCTGCTGAGCAGGATAATTTTCTGAGAGCGCCTCGCATAATGATTGCCGGATTGTCCTGTCCCGGAGCGGTTGATCGACTCTCGCTCGGATTGCTGGCGGCCTGGCGGGACAAGGACCTGTCTGTAGTCGGGTTTTCGGCGGGACCTTCTTACCAGCAGTTGCAGGCTTTGCGTCTCGCGTCCGGGAATAATGCCTCGACCCTTGACAGCTGGTTCCACGATGAAGCCACCTTGTCTTATCTTCTGACCCACTATACGGAGGGGCATCGCCTGGGTCTAATCACGGCCCGAACCGATTATTTCGATACGAATTCGCCTCTGACACCGGCCTGGTCTGAAACAGAGGGAGAAATCCCCCGAGGCAGCCTGGCGGAATTAGCTCGCCTCACTCGGACGCCTGTGGTGTTGGTGATTGATGCCGCTCAGTTTTCGTTTACGCATCTTGCCTACATGAAGGGCCTGCTGGATTTCAGGGACGGCGAAGTGATTGCGGGCTGTGTTTTGGCCGGCTTAGCGGCGGATCAGCTGAAGGGCTGGAAACGTCAGATCGAGGCGGAGCTGGGCATCGAGGTTCTGGGCACATTATCGCCCGAGGTCATGCGGGACGATGTGCCGGGCCTGGCGGATTACGTGCCGGAAGTCTATGAGGAAGTGCTGAAGCGTCAGTTGGAACGCTTGGCCAAAGACGTGCGCGCCCATATTGAGATCACTCGAATTCAGGAGATCGCGGACCTCGCACCGGCGTTGGACGGGGATTTGCCACAGGGGCTGTTCAAGGCCCAAAGACAACTGGGGTTCGATAAGCGGCGTTATCGCCTAGGCGTGGCTTTGGACGAGGCCTTCTGCTACTACTTCAAAGAGAATCTGGATCTGCTTCAGGAAATGGGCGCGGATCCGGTATATTTCAGTCCTCTGCGGGATCCCGTCTTGCCGCCTGATTTGGATGGCCTGTATTTTGGCACAGGTAAGTTGCTCGATTACCTGGCGGAGGCGTCGCAGAATGAATCCTTGGGGATGCATATTAAAAGGCTTTCCGAAAAAGGTCTGCCGATCATGGCGGAGGGGACCGGCACCGTTTACTTGACCCGAGCCTTCCGCACCGAAACCGGCCGCGAGTGGCCGCTGGTCGGGATCTTGCCCACGACCGCAACGCTGAGTGGACAAGCCAGGCAGAAGTACTACGCAACAATGACTGCCCGGCGTGACGATCTCCTGGCGGAACACGGCACACATATCCGCTGCCTCCTGAATAATCGCTTCCGCTTTCAACCGGATGGCGCCTCTTACCGGACGGCTGTTAGAGGCCAAGGCCATGTGATGGAAGGATTTTCAACGCCGACCATTTGGGCGAGTCAGGCGAAAATTCATTTCTATGCGGAGCCTCTGGCGCCGGCCAGGTTTTCACAAGCGTGCTTGGCTTATCTGTCCGAGCGGACGGGAAACGGTGAGCCCTTGAAGGGCTGGAACTAGGGCGTTAATGTTTTCAAATATGTAACGAAATTCCGCAGCTGAAGTAGCTGTATTGACTTCAGGCAAAAACAGTACGCAGGTATACTTTATATAAAGAAATGCGTGGCCGGGATTGACACCGGTTCTATGAGGTATATCTATGAGAATGCTATTAATTTCCGGACTTTGGCTCGATACAGGCTTGTGGGGCGATGTACTCCCCAAGCTTCAGGAGGGCGGCAATACGGCTGTAGTGCCGGAGCTCCCCGGGCAACATGCGCCCCCGCCGGACGCGACTTTGGCCGATCAGGTGGCGGCGGTTCTGGAGGTTCTGGATGAGACGGACGAACCGACAATGGTCGTGGGCCATTCGGCGGCCTCGACTCTAGCTTTGCTGGTGGCCGAACAGCGCTCGGAACAGGTGCCCGCGGTCGTGTATATCGGCGGTATGCCACAGGGGAACGGAGAGGTGTATGTCCCGTGGATAGAGTCTTCAGGGGACACGCTGGTTTTTCCCGGCTGGGAAGTTTTCGCAGGTCCGGATTCTGACGACCTAACCGATGCGATGAAAGACGCTTTTGTTTCAGCTAAACACAGTGTAGGGCAGCAGGTTGCGAACAGTGAAGTGAGCTATCTAAGCCAGGACCGCTATGAGATTCCGGCTTATCTTATCTGCCCGGAATTCACGCCTGAAGATGTGAAATTATGGATCGGGGCAGGGAACTGTCCTGAACTGGAGCAAGTGAAAGATCTCAGACTGGTCGACCTCCGTTCCGGCCATTGGCCGATGCTCTCGGTGCCGGACCGGCTGGCTGATCTGCTTAATGCGATTGCTCAGAAACTGGAGGCCGACATCGCCCCGGACCTTTCGGCTGATGTCTAGGTCCTCAATTTTGTGGTCTCGATTTCAAGTTATGCGAGGTTTCCCGCTCGGCCGGTGCATAAGTTGAAGTTCAGACCGGACCGGACTAAGAAAACTCCCTCAAACATTGTTTGCAACTTAGACACAAAAATCTTTGCTTGAATGTTATCAGTTACTCCAGACATTTTAGGGCGTATGCTATAATTAACAATACAATCAAATGAACGAAAACTCACATTTACGAGGAGGTAAATTCGATGTTGGACGAAATTGTAGGTGTATTCACCGGTCAGAACAGAAGGAACAAGAGCAAGAGTGTTGCTGCAGGAAGTATCTTAGGTTTCCTGGGTGGCGCAGTCATCGGTAGTGTGGTAGGCGTGCTTTTCGCACCGAAGCCGGGTATCGAAACTCGTGAAGAACTGGGTGACAAAGCCGTCCAAGGCTACGAAACAGTTCGTGACAAAGCTAGCGAAGTGACCGACAAAGTAACATCCAAGGTTTCCGATACTTATAATCAGTTTAAGGATACTTTCGATGATGAAAAACGTGAGGCACGTCGTGTTGCTCGTGAAGCCAGAAGATCGGCTCGTAACGTCGGCGATATCGTCGGTGATGCAGCCAGTGATATCGGTGATGAAGTAGAAGACGTCGTAGACGAAGCCAAGTCATAAACAGCTTCAAGCCTTCGAGAAGGGATAGTATATGAATTTAGTAGCACTTAACGCCACGTTTTCGGTAAGCGTTCAAGATCTCCTACTCGGTGCCCTGATCCTGGCCGGCATAGCTTTGGCCGTTGTGTTGATCATTGTACTGGTGAAGGTACTGGGGACGTTGAAGAAAGTGAATAGCATCATTGATGATGTTACCGTCCCGCTGAAGGATACGACGAAGGAACTACCTGCTTTGGCCGTGCATGTGCGCGATACTTTGGGTAATGTAGTGGATCTTACCGATGACCTAGCCGTGGTCAGTCCTGAGCTCTTCCAGTCAATTATGGAAGCTCTGCAGGCAGCCAATGCCGGTGTCGGTGCCGTAAGCAATGTTGTTATGGGCGTCACGGATGGCGTATCGAACCTGGCAAGTCATTTTACTTCCGGTCGGTCGTCCAGATCCCCGGCAGGCTTTGCGGCAGGGTTCGCGAATTCCTTCGCTTCCATGGCCGGTAGCTTTGCGGGTGCTAGACAGAGAGCTTCCAGTGCGAAGAAACGCACGAAGCGCAAAGTCAGACGCTAAACACTTAGCTTAAAACACATTTTAGAGCCGCACTCCTTAGGGAGGCGGCTTTTTTAGAACCGGGTGGAGGAAACAGATGATCACAGCTCGCAAAACCTACATGGTGACCGGGGCCGGTTCAGGCTTCGGTCTTGGGATAGTCTTGGCTTTGGCCAAAGCCGGAGAGTCCGTAATAGCCACAGTAGAAACTGACACACAAGCAGCAGAACTGGCCAAAGAAGCCGAGAAGAGGAAGCTTCACATGCAGATTGAAACACTCAATCTGAAAAGCCCCGAAGATCGGACGAAAGCCGCGGACTGGGATGTGGATGTGCTGCTCAATAATGCTGCTGTCTCGCTCGGCGGCTCATTGATCGATATTCCGGAGTCAGTTCTACGAGAGCAGTATGAGGTAAATCTGTTCGGGACCTTGCTGCTCACGCAGATTGTTGTCCGGCAGATGTTGCCGAAACGCGCCGGCAAAGTGGTCTTCGTCAGTTCCATGCATGGCCTCATGGCGGATCCGATCTCCGGGCCGTATTGTGGAACGAAGTTTGCGCTGGAAGCTTCCGCCGAATCTTTGCGGGCGGAACTTCAGCAGTACGGTATCGAGGTGGCGGTCATTAATCCGGGACCTTACCTGACCGGCCTGAACGACCGTGAATATGAGTCCATGAAACGCTGGCCGGAAGCCGTTGCCCCAACCCTCTACGACTATGAGCAGATGGCCTTCCCTTACGAACAGATCAAGAGGATTGATGCGGTGGTCAAAGGCACGATCGAGGTTATGACAAGCGAAAGCAATGACTATCGGACGGTCATTCCCGCTGCCCTAGGGAGCATCGCTAAGAAACGGCAGAAGGATCTCTGGTCGTTGAAATCCGCTGAGGATCTGCATGAACCCCATCCCCTGATCCAAAGATCCTACGATATGGAACCGGGCACCGGCATCGGCAGAGGCATTAAGCGGATTCTGACTAAACCGTTCCGAGGCAAAAAGAACTGATCAGCTCTTGACTGTCTTGAGCCGCTGACTGATCTTGAAGAAATCTGCCCACGGATCTTTCTTCCGGCTCTTCAGTGCTTTCTCTATGGTCATATCGGCGGGGGCAATCTTGTGGAGATCCCCCCAGCTGATCGGCCAGGACACCGGAGCGCCTTTCCGAGCGCGTACGGAGTAAGGTGCGACACTGGTGGCACCGCGGCCGTTTCGGATCCAGTCAATATAAATCTTGCCTTTACGCTTAGCTATGCTCATGTTTGCGGTGTAGCGGTCGGGCCACTGCTGTGCCATGGCTGTGGCCAAATTCTTGGCAAATTCCCGCACTTCCGGCCATTCAGCTTGCGGCTCCAGGGGCAGGACGACATGGTAGCCCTTGCCGCCGCTGGTTTTGAGGAAGGC
>CAZJTS010000075.1:0-2996 GCA_964548975.1 uncultured Fastidiosipila sp. | reverse complement strand
GTGATCTCAAAATCAAAGAGTCCTTGGAGACTGTCCTGGAGATGCTTCTGATAAAAACAGGCCTTGCCGATCCCATCGGGACAACGCAGTAAACTAATCAGCCGCTTCTCGATGTAGGGGAGCATCCTGTCGGCGACTTTGGCGTAGTAATTGGCCAGGTCCTGCTTACTGTAGTCTTCGAACATGGCTTTGTCAGGGCTACTGAGCGTGACTCCTTCTGAGCCTTCGGCTTTGGTAGAGCTTTTGCGTTTGGCAGGGGGTTTTGCCGGCGGACTCTCGTCTTCAGCTTCAGACTTTAAGCCCTGGTAACTCGCCTGTCTCAGGAGACCTTCATTCGTCCACTCCGTGAAGTTCACGTCGGCCCGGAGCTTGGGCGTGACCCAGGTAATGGTTTCGTTGCTTCTGGCTTCCGGCGGATCGGCCAAAGGTGAGGTTTTGCGAATCAAAGCTTTGAGTTTCGTGTGGAGCGCCTTGGCGGAGTCAACCGAAAAGCCCGTGCCGACACGTCCCGCATACGTAAGTTCACCCTCACGCTCGATCCCCAGCAGCAGAGCGGAAAAAGCCCGGGTGCGGCTCTCCGTGCGCGTGTAGCCAACAATAATCAAGTCTTCGTTTTGGTGACACTTTATCTTGAGCCAGTCCTTGCCGCGCCCGGCCTGGTAAGCGCGATCCAGCCGCTTGCTGATGATCCCTTCCATGCCGCTGGCACATACGGTAGCAAACACATCGCTGCCGTCACCTTCAAATGCCCGACTGAAATGGATCTGTTTGAACTTCAGTTTCTTCAAACCCGCTTCCAAACGCTCGCGCCGTTCAGAGAGTGCCAGCTCTCGAATGTCTGTGCCATCGACCAGTAGGTCAAAGACCATATACACGGGTTTGGGGCCTTTGCGGCCTTTGAGATAACCCTGGAGCGCTTGGAAATTCGACCTTCCATCGACCAGGACAATCACCTCACCGTCGAGAACAATTCTTTCGTCCCACTGACTTAGCTCTTTCACCAGGTCCGGGAATTTCGCCGTGTAATCCGTCTGATTTCGGCTGTAGAGCTGGACCTTGCCTCGGTCAATGTCCGCCACAATCCGGTAACCGTCATACTTGAGTTCATGGATCCAGCCGTCGCCGGTAGGGACCTTCTCGCGTAAAGTTGCCAGTTGGACCTCAAAGTGTTCCGGGAGATCCGGAGCCGATTCTCCGGCGGTGATTTCGTCCATGGTCCGGCCACTGCGAATACTGGTATCGAAAGTACTGACCCCATCTGTGTCCTGGGCGAAGTCATCTTTTTCTTTGATCAACAGCCAGTTCTTATCTTCTTCGCCGGGCCGGGGTTTCATGCGGACCAAGGTCCATTTACCTTCGAGTCGGCTGCCGTGGAGAATAAATTTCAGGCTGCCGGACTTGAGGCCTTTAGCGACATCCTCGCCCTCTTGCGGTTCCCAGGTACCTTCGTCCCAGAGCATCACGGTTCCGCCACCGTACTCGCCTTTGGGGATGGTGCCCTCGAAATCCTTGTAGTCATAGGGATGATCTTCGACGGCAACGGCAAGGCGCTTATCGGAGGTGTTGTAGGAGGGGCCTTTCGGTACCGCCCAACTCAGTAAGGCACCCTCCCACTCCAGACGGAAGTCGTAATGGAGTCTGGAGGCCGCATGCTTCTGAACGACGAAGATCAGGGATTCGTCGGAAGATTTTTTCTCGCCTTTCGGTTCAGCGGTTTTACGGAAGTCGCGCTTCCGGTCGTATTCTTTTAAACTCATGAACTCTTCTTCTTTTTCGCCGGCGCTTTAGCTTTGCTCTTCGTTGTCTTCTTGGACTCCGCATCTACACTTTGCTGGAGGAGGTCCAGGATATCGACGACATTACTGCCGTCTTCATCGTCTTCATCGACGACTTCTTCTTTGAGGCCTTTGCCTTTGGCTTTGGCCGAGATCCGTTTCATCAGAGCGGCGCGGTATTCGTCCTGGTAGTTCCCCGGTTCCCAGGTTTCGGTCATATCGTCGATCAGTTTGACGGCCAGGTCGAGTTCGCGTTTCGCGAGCTTCACCTCTTTGGGCAGGCGGAGGTCCTCGATCTTGCGCAGCTCCTGATCGAAACGAATCAGGTTCAGGATCAGGGCATCCCCTTCAGGATAGATAGCCGCGAGATAGGCACGGGTTCGGATGACCACGCGGGCAATAGCCATTTTCTCGGTTTTGGCCAAAGCATCGCGTAGCAGGACATAGGCCTTCTCGCCACCCTTCTGAGGCTGGATGTAGTAAGGCTTGTCCAGATACTTCAGAGCGAGCTCGGCACGATCGATGAAGGTTTCAATGTCGATGGTTTTGCTTGCCTTGACATCGGCCTGCTCGAAATCCTCGTCGGTCACGATCACGTAATTATCGTCGGAGAATTCATATGCTTTCACTATCTGATTCCAAGGCACCTCCTCGCCGGTCTCCGCGTTGATGCGCTCGTAGCGAATTCGATTCTCGTCGCGACTGTCCAGGAGATTGAACTTGAGGTCGTTACTCTGTTGGGCCGTGACAAAATCTACCGGAATATTGACCAGGCCAAAGCTGATCGCACCCTTCCATACAGGTCTCATAAGCGTTTTCCTTTCGGATCGTTGATGCATTCAGTCTAGCACCTGTGCTACTTCTCTGACGATTCATCGAGCGACAAGCCAGAGTGCCGTAAGGAGAGCGAGGGCTGTGAGATAGGGTGCGTCCGGCCGGCGGGTTAGCGCCAGATAGGCAACCGTAAATAAGCCACTCACCAACTGGAGGAGCCAGACGGTCGATAGTCTGAAGAGCAGACCTAGCCCGATACTGAAGAGGAGATCTGCCGGTCCGGGCCGCGGCGGTCCTCTCAGAAGGTAGAGTGGAAGTAAAGGCAGCAAAGCCAAGCTGAGTCGAACCGGGGAAATGACTTCAGCTTGGGTAAAGGCCAGAAGCAGAAATGCTCCGAGACTCAAGACGGATACAGCTCTGTGACGGAGATCCGCCCAAGCGATAAGC
>CAZJTS010000074.1:5932-8976 GCA_964548975.1 uncultured Fastidiosipila sp. | reverse complement strand
GAACACCGGAAGCGGAAGCAAAGCTGAAGGCAATCCGGGAGCGAAGTAGCATTGACGAGAATGTAGATCGTGTAGTTTCCGAGGTGCTGGAAGAGGTGAGAACAAACGGTGACCTGGCGGTTCTGGACTATACCGAGCGCTTCGATCGCGTGCGATTGACCGCTGAGGAACTGGAAGTCTCTCGTGGGGAAATAGAGGAAGCGGTGAACCGCCTGGACCCTCAGCTGGTAGACGACCTGACTAAGGCCGCTGAATCCATACGCAATTTCCACGAATCCCAGTTGATCAACACACAATCTGTAGAAACAAAAGACGCCTACGGGAGTAGACTCGCACTGATCGAGCGTCCCCTGAACCGGGTCGGCATCTATGTGCCCGGCGGAACGGCGCCCCTACCTTCCTCGGTCCTGATGAACGCAATTCCTGCAGCGGTGGCCGGCGTGCCTGAAATTCTGATGTGTACACCACCCGGCCGAGATGGCAAGGTCGCTGATGTCATTCTGGCTGCGGCCCAAATCGCCGGCGTCAGCCGGGTGTTCCGCATCGGAGGCAGTCAGGCCATCGCGGCTCTGGCTTACGGCACCGAAACGATCCCGCCGGTCGACAAGGTCACCGGCCCCGGGAACATCTACGTCAATGTCGCCAAGCGTCAGGTTTACGGCACCGTGGACATCGATATGTTCGCCGGTCCGTCGGAAATCCTTGTCATTGCGGACCGGACTGCCCGAGCTGAATTCGTGGCCAGAGATCTCCTGTCCCAGGCTGAGCACGATCAGTTGGCCTCAGCGGTTCTGCTCACGGACGATAGAACATTGGCGGAGGCGGTCTATGCTGAGATCGGGGAGCTCTTACCGGAGAGTAAACGCAGAGACATCCTCGAATACTCGCTGGATAATTATGCTGCCATCGTCCTGTGTCCGGATCTGGCAAGCGCCTTGGGTTTGTCCAATGCCATTGCTCCGGAACATCTGGAAATCATGGTGGATCCGTCCAGCGAGCAAAGGCTCGTTGACGGTGTCATGAATGCCGGCGCGATCTTCGTCGGTCCGTGGAGTGCCGAGCCCCTGGGAGACTACTATGCCGGCCCCAATCACACCTTACCGACGTCCGGTACCGCCCGATTCTTCTCGCCGCTCAATGTCAGCCATTTCCGTAAGAAAATCTCGCTCATTCAGTATAATGAAGAGAGTTTTCGCCACGCCGCCCCCATTGTGGAGCGATTGGCCGAAGCCGAATCACTGGAGTGCCATGCGGCTGCTATCCGAATCCGGAGAGAGGAACTGGGATGAGTAAATACGCTAATCGATTGACTGAGGCGCTGGAGCCTTATGTGCCCGGCGAACAACCGCAGATCGCCGGCCTGATCAAACTCAATACCAACGAAAGTGCTTTTCCGCCAGGGCCTAGAGTCAGGGAAGCACTGGCGAATTTCGCTCCGGACAGCCTGAGGCTCTATCCGGAACCGGAATCCCTTGTCTTACGGCAGAAATTAGCCGAGCTTCACGGCCTCGATTCCACACAGGTTTTCGTCGGCAACGGTTCAGACGAGATCCTGGCATTTATTTTCCAAGCCTTCTTCGAACAGGACGGGCAGCCGTTGCTTTTCCCCAGCAAAACCTATAGCTTCTACGAAGTCTATGCCGAGCGTAACCGGATCCCCTATGAAAAAGTGCCTTTGGAGCCTGACGAAACGATCGCTATTTCCGCTTACAAACGTCCCGGACAAGCCGTCATTCTGGCGAACCCCAATGCGCCCACCGGCTGCTTGCTGGAACTGCCCGAGCTTGCGGCACTCTGTGAGCAGGAGGATCGTTTGGTCGTTATTGACGAAGCCTATATCGACTTCGCGCTGCCCGGGCACTCAGCAGTCCCCCTGATCGAGCGCTATCCGAATCTCCTGGTGGTCCAGACGTTCAGCAAGTCACGCTCCCTCGCCGGTTTGCGGGTCGGGATGGCCTTCGGAAACCCTGAACTGATCACGGCTCTCAGCAAGCATAAGAACACCTTCAATTCTTACCCGCTTGACCGGATTGCCCAGACACTCGCGCTCGCCGCCCTCGAGGAGCCCGGCTATTATCGGCATTGCTGTGCTTTGGCCAAAATCCGGCGCGACCGAACTGCCGAGCAACTACGGGCAATGGGGCTCTTCGTCACGCGTTCGGAGGCCAATTTCCTCTGGGTGAAATCTGAGTCAGCCGGGGTGCTCTACCAGGCGCTGCGGGATCGGCGCATTCTCGTGCGCTATTGGCAAGTCCACCCCGAGTTCCTGCGGATCACGGTCGGGACGGATGAGGAAATGGAGATTCTGGTCGATACAATGGCCCAGCTGGTCGGCTATAATCAGAAGGTGAGGTGAAGAGAATGAGACAGGCACAAGTTGAGCGGCAGACGAAGGAGACCCAGATTCGTCTGAGTCTGAATCTGGACGGTTCCGGCAAAGTGAGTATTCACACCGGCATCGGATTTTTCGATCACATGCTGAGCCAGATCATGCATCACGGGCAGATGGATCTGGAGCTCGAAGTCACGGGCGATCTCGATGTGGATAGTCACCATACCATTGAGGATACGGGACTGGCGCTGGGCCAGGCACTGGCGGAGGCTTTGGGCGATAAGGCGGGCATTACCCGTTACGGCACCGCCTACGTGCCGATGGATGAGAGTCTGGCTCGCACTGTACTGGATCTGTCCGGCCGACCTTATATCGCGTTCAAAGCGGAGATGCCCTATGCCATGTTAGGTGATTATCCTACAGAAATGACCCGGGAGTTTTTCACAGCCGTCGCGATGAAAGCCGGGCTCACCTTACATATGGAAGTGCTCTACGGAGTAAACCTCCATCACCAGACCGAAGCACTATACAAGGCTTTTGGCCGAGCGCTTAAACAGGCGATCTATCAGGATCCGGAGCGCTCAGGCATCCCTTCGACCAAAGGTATACTATAAGAGAAGCATCTGCCGACGAGGCAGTCCGCCGAAACTTAGATGGATAGAGGAGAAGATATGTTAGTTGGAGATACAGGCTTTATTGATTTGCCGAAAGC
>CAZJTS010000074.1:0-5832 GCA_964548975.1 uncultured Fastidiosipila sp. | reverse complement strand
ATAGAGGAGAAGATATGTTAGTTGGAGATACAGGCTTTATTGATTTGCCGAAAGCCGGCAAGGGCAAAGTGCGTGAAATCTATGATCTGGGCGATCAGCTCTTGTTGGTCGTGACGGATAGAATTTCCGCTTTTGATGTCGTGTTCGAAGAATTGATCCCGTATAAAGGGCAGGTCTTGAACAGCATCTCGGCGTTCTGGTTCGAAAAGTTCCGGGATCTCTTACCGAATCACATGATCAGTACGGACCCCAACACTTACCCTGAGCCTTTACCCTCTTACGCCCAGGAGCTCGCCGGAAGGTCAATGCTGGTAAAGAAAGCGGAGATGCTGCCCGCTGAATGTATCGTCCGCGGCTATATCGAAGGCTCTGCCTGGAAAGAATATCAGCAGAAGGGGACGGTCAGCGGCATTGCAATGCCGGAGGGACTGAAACGCGGCGACCGCCTGCCCGAGCCCTTATTCACGCCTTCCACAAAAGCCGACGAAGGCCACGATGAGAACATCACCTTCGCAGAGCTCGAAGCTCTGCTGGGCAAGGACATGGCCGCTACGCTGAGAGACATGTCTCTGACAATTTATCAGCAGGGGGCCGAATATGCCCTGGAGCGCGGCCTGATCCTGGCGGATACCAAATTCGAATTCGGCGTGCTCGATGGAGAAGTAATTCTCTGTGACGAAGTGCTGACTCCGGACTCGTCCAGATTCTGGGATCTCGAACGTTATGAACCGGGCAAGGCACAGGAGAGTTTCGATAAACAGTACCTCAGAGATTATCTGGAGACACTGGACTGGGACAAACAGCCACCGGCGCCCGAACTGCCTGAAGCCATCATCGAGCAGACCTCTAAGCGTTATCTCGAAGCCTATCGGCTGCTGACAGGCACTGATCTGTCTGAGACCACAGCATGATCCTTTATCCGGCAATTGATCTTTTGGACGGACAGGTCGTCCGGCTGATGCACGGCGATTATGCACAGGTGACCGTATACGATCCGGATCCGCTCAATGTCGCCCGACGCCTCCGAACAGAAGGTGCGGAATGGGTCCATATCGTTGACCTGAATGCGGCCAAAGACGGCGGCAAACCCAATCTCGAAGTGATCCGAGACATCGCCCGGAAGAGCGGTCTACTGGTCCAAAACGGCGGAGGCATACGTGATATGAAAGCGCTGGAAGAGCGGATCGCAGCAGGGGTGACCCGGGCCGTGATCGGAACTGCGGCGCTGGAAAATCCGGACTTTACTGCCGAAGCCATCCGCCGCTATGGTGAGCGGATTGCGATCGGGCTGGACTGTCTGGGCCAAGAGGTGAGGGTGAGAGGTTGGACTGAAGGCGGCGGTATCACTCGAGATGCGCTGGTTCGGGAGCTCAAGGCACATGGCGCTAAAACACTTATCTATACCGATATTTCCCGCGACGGCGCTCTGACCGGACCCGCTTTCAGTGAAACCGAAGACCTGATTAAGAGTTCCGGACTGGATGTAATTATCTCCGGAGGGGTGAAGGATGCAACAGATCTGAGCCTGGCCAAAAACATAGGGGCAGCAGGTATAATCATAGGTAGAGCTTACTACGAAGGCAAAATAGATCTGGCGGAAGCCGGCAGAAAGTACAGGAGGCTAAGTAATGAGTAATTTCGGCGAGATTATGAATGAAGTATATGAAGTGATCAGCGAGAGACTGGAACACCCGAAGGATGGCGCTTACACCAGCTATCTTTTCGAGAAGGGCATAGACAAGATCCTGAAGAAAGTCGGCGAGGAATCGGCGGAAGTGATCATTGCCGCGAAGAATCATGCGAAGGATGAAATGGTCTACGAACTGGCGGATCTCCACTATCATCTGATGGTCCTGATGGTGAATGAGGGCATTTCCTTCGAAGATCTCTACACGGAGCTCCAGAAACGCCGTCCGCAGTAAGCTGTAAATAGCGCAAAAACCGAGCTTTGGCCCGAAATATCAGTGTTTGACACTGCCTATACCCCGTGCTATAATCCTTAGGCTTGTTATTCCGAGCGCTATTTTTTTATGTGCGCATTTTCGCCATAACGAGGATACAGACCCACTATGGAGGTAAGAAATTCATGGCTAAACAAGGTGCAGCAGAAATCATTATCATGGCCTGCGACGATTGTAAACAAAGAAACTACACGACCAAGAAGAACAAGAAAGCGCATCCTGCCAGACTGGAAATGAGCAAGTTCTGCCGTCACTGTCGGAAACATACTGTGCATAAGGAAACCAAGTAAGGAATCTTGCGCAAAGGTTTGAAAGGACAGGTTTATGGCAACTAAGTCAAACAGAGATAAGAACAAGGTTGAGCAGTCACAGGTAGGCAAGCGCCAATCCGGCAAAACACCGGCCGGCAAGCCGAAAGATGGTAAACCTTCATTAGTAACGCGGATGCGTACTTTTTTCAGAGGGCTCAAGAACGAGCTTAAACTCGTTGTCTGGCCGGATAAGAAATCCGTTAAGCAGACGACTACCGTCGTTATCGTGATCGTTGCGTTGGCTGCCGTCATTATCTTTGTCATTGACTCATTAATGACCGGCCTCCTGAACCTGATGGGTTTCAATCTCGCCACGGATCGTCCTACGACCCAGACTACACCTCAAGTCACTGTCTCTGAAACAGTCACAACTGAGGATACAGGTGTCACGACTTCAGTCACTGAAGCCGGCAACTGATTAGGAGAAGATGATGGCAGATTTAACGAACGAAAATGATGTAATGGAACTCAACGACACAGAACCTGTGGATGAGTCAGTTATGTCTGCCGAAACAGCTACAGACGAGGCTGTCTCGGAAACGGTTGAGTACCGTGAAGAGGGAGAGTCCGACCTGGCGGAAACCGAAACCCGGGATGAACCGGCTCCGGAACCCGTCGAGGGCGAAGAAGCCTTATGGTATGTCGTCCATACCTATTCCGGCTACGAGAATAAGGTAAAACAGACCCTCGAGCAGATTGTCCAGAACCGCAATATCCAGGACTTCATTCAGGAGATTGAAGTGCCGATGGAGGAAGTGGTCGAGATCAAGGACGGGAAGAAGAAGACCTCAATGAAGAAGATCTTCCCCGGTTACGTTCTGATCAAGATGATCCTCAATGATGATATCTGGTACATCGTGCGTAATACACGCGGCGTCACAGGATTCGTCGGCCCGAACTCGAAACCCGTCCCGCTGATGGATGAAGAACTCGCTATGATGGGTGTTGAGACCGACTGGGTACCCGATGTCGACTACGAAGTCGGCGATTCCGTCAAGATCATCAATGGTCCGCTCGAGAGCTTCGTCGGTGCGGTCGAAGAAATTAACTTCGAGAAGAAGAAAGTCCGCCTGATCGTCTCTATGTTCGGACGTGAAACACCGGTGGAACTCGAGTTCACCCAGGTTATGCACCTGTAAAAAGCATCTACGTTACTTGTCACTTCATCCATGGATGAAGTTATAGATAAGCATGACTTTGGTCATGAAAAGAATTTTGGGAGGTGGCTACAATGGCCAAAAAAATTACAGGTTATGTAAAACTGCAGATTCCTGCAGGCAAAGCAACGCCAGCGCCGCCGGTTGGACCAGTTCTGGGACAGCACGGAATTTCTATTCCGCAGTTTGTCAAGGAGTTCAATGAGAAGACAGCAGCTGATGCCGGGTTAATTATCCCCGTTGTCATCACAGTCTATGCAGATCATTCGTATTCCTTTATCACCAAAACTCCTCCGGTACCGGTGCTGCTGAAGAAAGCAGTCAATCTTGAGAAGGGCTCAGGTGTCCCTCAGAAGGACAAAGTCGCGCATATCAATCGCTCTGAAGTCCGCAAGATCGCCGAACTGAAAATGAAAGATACCAATGCCGCAAGCGTTGAAGCAGCTATGGAAATGGTTGCCGGCACCGCACGCAGCATGGGCATCGTCGTCGATAACGACGAAGCATAAGGAGGAGCAAAATGGCTAAAAGAGGTAAGCGTTACCAGGATGCTGCCAAGCTCCTGGATAAATCCAGCTATGAACCCGCAGAAGCAGTTGCTGCTGTGAAGAAGATAGCTACAGCGAAGTTCGATGAAACCGTTGAACTCCACGTCCGCCTCGGTGTTGACTCCCGTCATGCCGACCAGCAGGTGCGTGGTACAGTGGTTCTGCCGCACGGTACAGGTAAGTCTGTCCGTATCCTGGTCTTTGCCCAAGGTCAGCAGGCCGATCAGGCCAAAGCAGCCGGTGCCGATTTCGTCGGTGGCGCAGAGCTGGCGGACAAAATCCAGAACGAAAACTGGTTCGAGTTTGACGTGGTCGTCGCTACCCCTGATATGATGGGTGTGGTCGGACGTCTCGGTCGTGTCTTAGGTCCTAAGGGCCTTATGCCGAACCCGAAAGCCGGTACTGTTACTGCCGATGTCACTCAGGCAATTGACGATCTCCAAGCCGGTAAAGTGTAATATCGTTTGGACAAAGCAAACATCATCCATGCTCCGATCGGCAAGGCATCCTTCGAGGAGAACGCCCTGTTTGAGAACTACCGTGCGCTGATGGATGCGATTCTGCGTGCTAAGCCCGCAGCGGCCAAAGGCCAGTACATCAAGAGTGCTATTCTGACTACGAGCATGGGTCCTTCCGTGCGTGTGACTCAGAGCAGATAATTTTCTCCTACCCTTGACAAGGTGTAGGGAAACAATTACTATTCTACAAGTGCCTAAGACAGTAGGAGCTGACGCGTAACTTCCCATCCTGGAATCCTACCGAGGAACGAGCAATCTTACCCAATCAGTGGGTATCAGAAGATGATTCGTATCTCTCATGTCTTCAACGGCATGAGAGATATTTTTTTGAAGAAGGAGGGTAAGACATGTCCAGTGAAAAGATTTTGAACCAGAAGAAGTCTATCGTGAATGGTTTGACCGAAGAGTTCAAGTCTGCTCAGACGCTCGTCCTGGCCGATTATCTCGGTCTGACCGTAGCCGAAGACACAGAACTGCGTAATAATCTGCGTGAGGCAGGCGTTACTTATAAAGTCATTAAGAACACCATGGGTGTCCTCGCAGCAAGAGAAGCAGGTCTGGATGGCTTGGAAGAGATCTTCAAAGGCTCAACCGCGATTGCTTACAGTAATACTGATATCATCGCACCGGCCAAAGTCCTGAAGAAGTTTTCTAAGGATCATCCCGATTACGTCATCAAAGGTGGCGCGTCCGCAGGCGAAGTCGTTTCTTTAGATGAGTTAATGGCACTCGCAGACATCCCCGACCTGCCGATTCTGTACGGCAAGTTGGTCGGCAGCCTGATCTCACCGATCGCAGGACTCGCAATGCTGGTTAAGGCAATTGCTGAGAAGGCTGAAGAAGCAGGTGCAAACACGGCTGCTGATGTAGTGGTAGGCGCTGAGCCGGTTCAGGCAGTAGCTGAAACCACGACAGAAGAAGACACAGAAGCAGCAGGTGATGAGCCCGCAGAAACTCCTGTGGAAACAGCAGAAGAAGCAACAGAGGATGCTCCGGTAGTCGAAGAAACGACAGAACCTGAAGCAGAGAAGGAAGAAGCTCCGGCAGAAGAAGCCGCTGAGTAATACAAAAGGATTAGGAGGAACAATCCATGGCTAGTGAAAAAGTAACCCAGTTTATCGAAGAGATCAAAGCCCTCAGCGTGCTCGAGCTGAATGATCTAGTGAAAGCCCTTGAAGAAGAATTCGGTGTCTCCGCCGCAGCAGTTGCTGTTGCAGGCCCGGCTGAAGGCGGCGGTGCTGCTGCAGCTGAAGAGCAGACAGAATTCACCGTCAACCTGACCAACTTCGGTGCGTCTAAGATCGGTGTTATCAAGGTCGTCCGTGAGATCACAGGTC
>CAZJTS010000073.1:749-9129 GCA_964548975.1 uncultured Fastidiosipila sp. | reverse complement strand
CCGGGACCGATCGGTTATGAGCCGACTGCTCTGACCAACTGAGCTAAAGGCCCGTCACCTGCACTTACGCGCGACACATGAAGAGATTATACTTATCGCATTTAGACTCGTCAAGAGCTTAGGGAAATTAAACTCGGAAAAAACTTTTATATGAATGGATACGTAAATTACGAGTCTAAACTCACATCAGATCTTGTGCTCGTGAAAATCCTCGCAAAGAAAAAATGCCCGCCATCAAATAGCGAGCAAAAAGGTGGATAGTCTCGTTATTAAATACCACTAGAACAGCGAGACTATCCGCGAATGAGAATATCACAAATTAGAATGAAAAGTAGCACCAATTAGCACACGCCTTTACACATTTAAGTGCCGCAATATGTCACGAACTCTGCTGTAGGTGATGAGGCTGTGCAGTACTCCTCAGGAACAGTATCCGCGTAAGGTTTAGTAACGACAGCAAGCATACGTTCAAACGGTGCGAGATCACCTGCTTCAGCTTGTTCTAGTACTTCATCGAGCAAAAAGTTGCGGGGGATCGCTCTGGGATTTACTTTGAGCATTTGAGTTTGTCGGGCTGCTTTATCGGACGTTGGGGAGCCCAGCGTCTGCCATTGTTCTTGCCATCGCTCACCTCGGTCACTGTCGAATAAGGGAAGGTCGGGGTGATCACTTAGACTGAGGAAGGCATTGGTAAAGTCTTTTTCTTCTTCTTCCAGTAGGAGCAGAAACTCCTCGATTATAGATTTGTTGTCTTTAGCTGGATCAAGGCCTAATTTAAGGTTGAACTGCTCCAGCCAATACTCGTCGAAAAGACCCGGGAAAGCATCCAGTTCACGAGTTAGTATTTCTGCTGCCACAGCAGGATCTTCATCTACTAAGGGTATGAGGGTCTCTGCCAACCGAGCGAGATTCCACTGAGCAATAAGCGGTTGCTGATCATAACGGTAACGACCATAGAGGTCGATTGAGCTGAAGACCTGTGACGAACGATAGGTTTCCATGAATGCACAGGGACCGTAATCGATGGTTTCACCGCTTAGCGCCATATTATCAGTGTTCATTACGCCGTGAATAAAGCCAACAGACTGCCAGAGGGCAATGAGTTTTGCTTGGCGCTTCAAGACATTGCGGAAGAGACAAAGGTATGGTTCTGAGGTTTCACGGCAGTCCGGGTCATGCCTATCTATGACATAATCGGCAACTTCTTTAATAACATTATTGGCCGCAGCGTATTGCATGGTGCCCACACGGAGGTGACTGGCCGCAACCCTGGTCAGGACAGCTCCGGGCAACTCGGAGGTTCTGTAAACAGGCATTCCGGTACTGGCCACGGCCAAACTCCGGGTTGTCGGGATCCCTAATGCATGCATGGCTTCACTGACGAGGTATTCTCTGAGCATCGACCCTAGCGCGGCTCGCCCATCACCGCGCCTTGAGTAAGGGGTCTGGCCTGATCCTTTCAGTTGAATATCGTAGCGCCGGCCACTAGAACTCATGACCTCATCCAAGAGTATCGCTCTCCCGTCTCCCAATTCCACGAGGTGACCGAATTGGTGACCATAGTAAGCCTGGGCTATCGGGGTGAACGCCTCAGGTACACGATGTCCTGCCAGGAGTTCAGCTGATTTCCAAACACTTGCATCCAGGCCGAGTTCTTTGGCCAGGGTATCATTATAGATTACAAGTTTCGGTTCCTTGACCGGTGTTGGTGCTATCTCGGTATACATTATTTCAGGGAGTTTACGGTAGGTGATCATGTTGGTCTCCTTAGCAGGCGCTATTGAATCATCTCTAAGTCTAGAGTAGGGAGGGGAGTCCGGATGTAACGGAACTTTCACAAGTATCTATGGGCTCAAGTCATTAAGAGTTCAAAGTATTTTTGACAACTTGACTTATAATGTAGGAAGCGAAGAGGAAGAAGGCGTTTATGAGTTATTCATATCATGAATTACAGAGGGAATACCCCGAGTTTCATTATCGGAGTTTCGAGATGGATCAGGATGCGGGAGGACTTACTGTCCGCTATCACTTTGAAGTGCCGGGTTTAGCGGAGTTTCGCCCCCAGCTATATTTCCCCACCGAGTCATGGCATATCCTCAATGATCCCACCGGACCCATGGCCAAGCAGATTCTTTTCTCCATTGGCATGGTCGAACTGGTCAGCTATTGGAAGATCGCCTGTCCCCCGCAAGTCATCGTGCATGCAGGTCATCTGAACGATGAGCAGATCAAGTGGTGGAAAGACTTATATTTCAATGGACTAGGTGAGTTCTTCTATATTAATCAGATCAATCCTGTGCGGGACAGTTTTATGACGCTCGTTTCTACGGCAGACCCTTCTGATTCGCAGCAGGACTTCACAAAAGCAGAACTCAAAGTCATACCTATTGGCGGAGGCAAGGATTCGATTGTTACCATTGAACATCTCAGGGATACGCGCGAGCAGAATCTCCTTTTCGGGATCAACTCAACGCAAGCGGCCCTCGATACTATGGAAGTAGCAGGTTATCCGGACAGTCAGCGCTTGCTGGTGAAGCGTACCCTTGACCCGGAGATGCTTCGTCTCAACTGTGAAGGCTACCTGAATGGCCATACCCCTTTTTCTGCTTTATTGGCTTTCGTAAGTTATTACAGTGCCTATGTGACCGGTTCAACGGAAATCATTCTCTCGAATGAAGCCAGTGCCAATGCCGCCAGCGTTCCCGGGACTGAGATCAATCATCAGTATTCGAAAACCTCCCAGTTCGAAATCGCTTTTCAGACCTATGTGAAAAGCTATCTCGAACCTGAGATCTATTACTTCAGCCTGCTCAGACCCTTCGCGGAAATAGCGATCGCCCGATCGTTCACGCAGTACAGTCAGTATTTTCCTTATTTCCGTTCGTGCAATGTCGGCTCCAAGCAAAACATCTGGTGCGGCAACTGCTCGAAGTGCCTATTTGTCTACGCTATCCTCGCGCCTTTCCTGTCTGAAGAGGAGCTTCAGACAATTTTCGGCAGCGATCTCTGGACTTCAGAAAGTCTCATGGCCGATTGGCTGAAACTTCTTGGCGCAACGGAGGTCAAACCTTTCGAATGCGTCGGCACGATCGAAGAGGTCCAGTATGCTGCCTACCTTAGGGTGAACCGGGCTTTGGCCAAAGCCCGGTCCGTCTCAGACCTGCCACTACTGCTCGAACAGGTAGTGATAGAGGCCCAAGCCGGGCATCTCTCCCAGTTGCAGTGGGACGGCGAGAGGCTGGTGAGCTTAAGCCCAGAAGATCCGCTGACGACCTGGCACAAGGACGAACGTGTGCCTGAAAACTATAAACCCCTGGTCCGGGATATCGTCGGAGGTAGCTATGTTGAGTGAGATGCATCGTTATCTGTCAGGGAGGAAGATTCTTATTCTGGGTTTTGGCCGTGAAGGGCGTTCAACACTGCGCTATTTGGAAACGCAGAGTGAGCATATAGCGCCTGCGTCGATTACCGTTGCGGATCTCAAGCCTCAAACGGATCTGCCGGGGGACATCAGGACGGTATTTGGGGCGAATTATCTGGAGGCGATCGAAGGCCAGGATCTGGTGTTCAAATCGCCCGGGATTTCGCTCAGAGACTATTCAATAGAACATAGTGCGAAAGGTATTTTCCTGAAGGAGTTTCCGGGAGCTGAAATCACGGGCCAAATGGATCTCTTCCTGCGTTTCTCACCGGCGCGGAAGATCGGAGTGAGCGGAACCAAGGGCAAATCGACCACCGCGACGCTCTGCTATCAGATATTGAAGCACTTCACCCCTAAAGCCTACCTGATCGGCAATATCGGTGTGCCCGTTTTCGACCATCTGACGGACCTTGACCACAACACGTACTGCGCGGTGGAGATGTCTTCGCATCAGCTTGAGTTCTGCCAGGCGTCTCCCGAAGTGGCCGTTCTGACGAACTTCTATCCTGAGCACCTGGACCATTATCGAGACTATGATTCCTATCTCGATGCCAAGCTGAATTTGCTGCGTTACCAGAACGCGCAATCGACCGCTGTGCTTAATGCCTCAGAAGAAGCTTTGATGGCCAAAGCCCGGCCCGAAGTCCAAGGCCAACTCTCTCTGGTCATCGACTCCGAGTCAGAAGAATTCCTGCCGGAGCGAGACTTCCGTCTATATGTTTTGGAGGACGATCGTCAATTCACAGACGGTGAAGTGAAAAGCGAGTTGCCACTGAACCCGGCGCTATTGGGGCGACATGTGTATCTCGATGCTTTGCTGGCCATCGCGGCGACAGCGGCTTTGGGCGTGCCGGAAGATGTTCAGTTAGAAGCGATCGCCCAATTCGCCGGCATCCCGCATCGACTGGAACCGATTGGGGAAGTGGATGGTGTGCGCTATTATAATGATTCGATTGCCACGATACCCCAGGCGACTTTGCTGGCGCTGGAAGCGCTGAAGCGGATCGGTCCGGTTACGACTTTATTGGTCGGGGGGATGGATAGAGGCCTGGATTACCGAGACTTCGCCGAGCGCCTGGTGGAGACGTCGCTTAAGGATCTGATTTGTTTCCCGGATACCGGGCGGATCATCAAGGAATTGGTCGGTGAACGACTGGCTTGTCACGAAGTGAAACAGATGTACGAGGCGGTGGCTTTGGCCAAAAAAATCACTCGTCCCGGCGAAATCTGCCTGCTGTCACCGGCGGCATCCAGCTACAATCAATATAAGAATTTCGAAGAGCGAGGGGATCTGTTCCGCGAGGCGGTCCTGACTCAGGAGGAAATAGAATGAAATCAGTTGAGAAAGTACTTTTAATATTGAATCCTGTTGCCGGGAAAGGACGATCCGTCGAAATTCTGGGCACTTATCTACCGGAGTTAGCCGGGGACGGCTCGACTGTCACCGTCTATTTCACTCAGGAACAAGGTGACGCGCCGCGCTACATCGCGAGCCACGGAGACGAGTATGATCGGGTCATTATCGCAGGCGGCGATGGGTCACTGAATGAATTGGTGACCGGCGCACTCAGCGGTGAGGTCAAGTCAAGTCTGGGTTACTTACCCACCGGAACGGTTTGTGATTTCGCTGCCTCGATCGGCCTGCCGAAAGATATGGCGGAAGCCGCCTCCATCGCGCGATTTGGTAAGGAGCAGGTTTTCGATGCCGGTCGATTCAATGAGGAAAATTACTTTGTTTATGTCGCAAGTTTCGGTGCCTTTACGGATGTCTCTTACGACACGCCCAGTGAACTGAAGAACAATCTCGGGCGCTTAGCCTACGTGGCTAATGCGCTGAAGAACCTGACCAACTTCAAAGCCATTTCTCTAGAGATGAAAGCCGATGAAATAGAAACGAACGGCGAGTTCCTCTTCGGTGCCATCCTGAACACGAAGCAAATGGCCGGCCTCATTCGTTTCGATGAAGCGGATGTCAGTTTGAATGACGGCTTGTTTGAGGTTCTGTTGGTCAGATATCCGAAGAGCGCCGGCGAAGTGACGACCATCATTAACAGCCTGATGAACCAGGATTATTCAAGTCCTCAGCTGGTCTTCCTGAAAGCAAAAGATATCCGGATCAGTTTCCAGGAAGAGATGGCCTGGACACTGGACGGCGAGTTCGGCGGAAGTTACAAGGATGTCAGTATCGAGGTCTTGCCGCAGGCCTGGAAGATGACATGTTAATTGTTAGATAGGCAAAAATAAAATCCCCAGAGGCGAAACTGCCAATGAGGATTATGGTGCCGGTAGTGGGACTCGAACCCACACACCTCTCGGTACACGATTTTGAGTCGCGCTCGTCTGCCATTCCGACACACCGGCGCACCTGCGGACTGGGGATTATCATAATTCTGTTAGGGAGGATTGTCAAATTTTCTGCGCCAACGCGCCAACGGGGGTGGGGGGCCTGGGAGTCGCATCTCCCTTGCTCCGACTCACAAAACTCGGAAAAATGTCCCAAACTAATGTGCAATAAGTTCCACTCTAGTGAGAAGTTATTTACCAATCATATTACTTTGGCCGAAATCTCGAGTTTTGTGAGCCGCAATGTTAATTAGCCGTTAGCGCATAACCTGAAATCGCGACCACAAATAAACCGTTAGCGCATAACCTGAAATCGCGACCACATTTAATCTGTTAGCGCATAACCTGAAGTTGAGACCACACTATGGGGGGACTGTGGTACCATTAGCCGATCTTTGAAACAGAACTTTACTGAGGTGAGCTGATGGAGCATTTTACAATTACACTGGGTGATCGAGAGCACGATGTCAGAGTCGTCCGTGAAGAGAAGAAACGGCTTCGCTTGTCCGTTCAGCCGGATGGCGAAATCGTGGTTGATGCCTATAAATCTAAACCATTGAGAGAGATCAAGGCTTTTGTTGCCCAGCACGGCACTTGGCTCAAGCGGCAAGTGGTTAAACAGACGAATGCCATTCTTCTCCGCAAGCTCGAACCCCGAGAAGAAGCGCTGCTCAGAAATGAACTCTATTTGGAGGCTGTGCTGTTTTACTCAGATATCAAACGTATCGAGACGACCCCCCGTGTGGGGATGATCCCCCGCCGCATCCAGATCAGGGCGCAGAAGACTCGCTGGGGTTCGTGTTCGACGAGCGGGACCATTTCACTCAATGTTTATCTCATGTTGCTTCCGCAGGAGATTCGTGAGTATGTTTTTATCCACGAGTTATGTCATTTGTGGCACCCCAATCACAGCAAGATGTTCTGGGAATCACTCGAGAAGCTATGTCCGGATTATAAAGCGCGAAAGGCTGCTCTGAATCAGTACCGCCTGCCGGTCTAGAACATCATGGCGAGGTTGTCCCTCACATCTTGGAGGGCAGCGGAGAAAGGCAAGTCCTGTAGTTCATTTTGGCCGAGCCAATGCCAGCTGTCGTCGAGGTAGGGGCTTGCGGATTCTTCGAGGCCGAGGGCGTCGAAGCTGACCTCGGCTTTGGCCAGATGTAATTCCCAAGTCAAGTGTGAGAAGACATGGCGCCTATTACCGACAGGCTCCAAGGCGTGTGTTCGGTAACCCAAGTCATCCAGATAATTCTCTATTTCTTCAGTGCTCCGCCAGCCTTCGATCAGGGGGAATTGCCAGAGTGAAGCGAGCAGACCCGAGTCAGGGCGCTGGGTGGCAGCGATCAAACCCGTCGCTGTGTCCTTCAGGATCAGCACGGTGTAGTATTCGATCGAGCGCTTGGTTTTGGCCGATGGAAGAGGGTAAGCCAAGGGGTCGCCCTCCTGATAGGCTAAGCAGGATTCGGCCAAAGGACAGCTCGGGCACTGAGGATTCCTGGCTTGGCAGACCAGGGCACCGAGTTCAATCACGGCTTCGTTGAATAAACCTGGGTGCCAGTTGGCATTGTCCTTGAGTTCCGCCATCCATGTGCTAAGCAGTTCGCGGCAGGCTTTCAGACCCGACTCGTTGCCGCGCTGCCAGGGCAGGGCTTCGTGACGCGAGATGACGCGTAAGACATTGCCGTCGACGGCGGGCACGGATTCGGCTCCGGCCAGACTGGCTATCGCAGCGGCTGTATACTGACCGATCCCCGGGAGTTTCAGGAGTTCGGCATGAGAGGTGGGGAGCTCGGCCAAGCCGGCGCTATGGAGCTGGCGGGCGGTTTTCAGAATGTTCCGCGCTCTACTGTAATAGCCCAGCCCCTCCCATGCTTTGAGCACAGCCTGCTCAGAGCTAGTGGCAAGATCTGCCAGGGTCGGCCAAAGCGCCATCCAGCGATTAAAGTAGGCGATGACGGTGACGACTTGGGTTTGCTGGAGCATTATTTCGGATATCCAGACCCGGTAGGGGGTGCGGTTTTCGCGCCAAGGCAGTGTCCTGCGATTGGCCAGATACCAGGGGATGAGTGAATCGAAGAATTCCTGAGATTTAGTCATATCAGCATTATAGCCTTTCACGTATAATCTAAGCAGATTGATTAGCTGGAGGACACAGGTGAAGGTACTTTTACATTCAGGGCATCTGAAAAAGATCCAGGAGTCCGGACTCGGCAAAGCTATTAGGCATCAGGCGAGGGCGCTGGAGCTTGAAGGTGTGGACTTTACGATGGACCCTACAGCAGATTTTGACTTGCTTCATATTAATACCTATTTTCCGGAGTCTTATTTTTTCGCGCGGAAGTGTAAGAAAGCCGGTAAAACCATTGTCTATCACGCGCATTCGACCAAAGAGGATTTCGAGAACTCGTTCAGACTATCGAATCAGATTGCGCCGCTATTCAAGAAGTGGCTGCAGAAGTGCTACCGCCTAGGGGACCTGATTATCACGCCCACACCTTACTCTAAGAGGATACTTGATACTTACGACCTAGATAGAGAAATTATTGCGCTATCGAACGGGATTGACGTGGCGAAGTTTGCTCAGATACCCGATGCTAGAGAAGCCTTCTGCGAGAA
>CAZJTS010000073.1:0-739 GCA_964548975.1 uncultured Fastidiosipila sp. | reverse complement strand
ACAGCGTGGATGACAAAATCGTGATGGGAATCGGCCTGTTCCTCGAACGCAAAGGGATACTGGATTTCGTTGAGCTGGCCCGGAGATTACCTGAGATCAAGTTCATCTGGTTCGGTCATACGAATCTCATGACAGTGCCCACGGAGATCCGACGAGCGGTTGAAGCGGATCTGCCGAATCTGAATTTCGCAGGTTATGTCGATAACAAAGATATTATCCTCGCCTTACAGGGGACGGACCTCTATATCTTTCCGACGCTCGAAGAGACGGAAGGCATCCCCGCGGTGGAGGCGTGTGCGGCCAAAGCGGATTTCATTGTTCGGGATATCCCTGTTTTCAGCGACTGGCTGGAAGACGGGGTCAATGTACATAAGGCCAAAGACGTGGCTGACTTTGAGCGGAAGATCAAGGCTTTCTTCAACGGTGAACTGCCCTCGTTGACGGAGGCGGCCTATAAGGTGGCTGTTGAGCGGGATCTGATATTCATTGGCAAACGCCTCAGGGAGATCTATCAACAGGCGCATGAAGCAGCGACTGCGGCAAATAAATAGGAATTTTGGCCGGAAATCGGCCCAAAACCTTGACAAGGCCCGGAAAACAGGTGATAATACGCGAGACAACCAAGCAGAACTCCGTTTCTCACCTCCAATTTCGTATGAAGAGGTTGATATTGAATCATCGAGGCACCTAGGGTGACTTGTTTTCAGTAAGCGGATTCTCTGGAGTCCGTTTTTTATTG
>CAZJTS010000072.1:0-9172 GCA_964548975.1 uncultured Fastidiosipila sp. | reverse complement strand
AAATTGCACTTGTACAGCCGGGGTTGGAGGTTGGGGTAGTCGAAGCGCGGTGCAGGGCCCGTAGGCGGGTCGGACACTCAACGATATGCGCAACGACAAGTTTACTGGTGCAGTAATGGCGGCGACGCACAGCCCGCTCGCAGGTCAGCCGTCATAGACTCACCGTGATCGGCCGACATCTGATCCGCTTGAGACGTTCGTGGATCGCCGCACTCGTAATTGCTAGGCTGGGCTCTACGATGTGGATGATGGTGGAGGGAGGGAGAGACGTAGAATTGTGGGCAGGGCCTCCGGGCGAAAGATGGTTGCACAAGAACTTTCCCCTTCCCACAGGTAATCGCCTAAAGTCTGTGACGAGTCCCGATCTCCGTGCTGTCTCTCCAAACTTGCTTACGCACATTACGTCCGGAACCGTCGATAAAGTATTATCTTAGATTGAAAGGAAGAAGTATCTTCGCGATCAAAAATGGTTCAGGGGCAAATGTAGCGCCCTATATACTGTTCTCAATCAACCCTAGGATGGCCATGACTACCCTCTCATTCAGCCCGACGACTACGACTGTGAGCTGAGTCGATGAATATCCCCTTCTCCCCTCCGGATATCCAGCCCGAAGATATCGAGGCTGTGGTTTCAGTTCTGCAGAGCGGCTGGATCACCAGTGGTCCAGTAGGGAGGGAATTTGAGAACAGTCTTTCCAAGTACATCGACGGAGAAGGCGCAGTCCTCACCAGCTCCGCGACCACCGCCCTAGAATCCGTCCTTCGCTACTTGGGTGTGGGTGTCGGTGATGAAGTAATCGTTCCCGCTTACACTTACACTGCGACTGCTGCTGCCGCGATCCACGTTGGGGCCACCGTGATTATGGTGGACAATGCTGTCCCCGGCAGTTTCTTTCCAGATGCTTCCGCATACTTGGCCAAAGTGGGTCCTAAGACAAAGGCAATTATCACCGTTGACATCGGGGGTGTGCCTGTCAACCACGATTTCATGGCTAGAGAACTCCTCGCTCGCGACGATTTTCGTCCAGACAGTAAGGTCCAAGAGGCTCTAGGCCGCGTCGCAATCGTTAATGACGCCGCTCACTCTCTCGGTGCGCGTATTGACGGCATGGGAATAGGGGCGAAAGCTGACTTTTGTTGTCTGTCATTTCACGCCGTTAAGAATCTCACGACCGCCGAGGGAGGTGCAGTTGTTTGGCGAACGTTGCCCAGGATGGAGAAAGAAGATATATACAAGACTCTGCGCACCGGGATACTTCATGGCCAAAACAAGGACGCTTTTGCTAAAGTACAGGCGGGTTCCTGGGAGTACGACATTGCATACCCAGGCTACAAGGCTAATATGCCAGATGTCCTTGCTGCCCTCGGAAATTCGCAGTTGAAACGCTATCCTCAGACGCTAGAGCGACGCGCTGAAATTGTGCGACGCTACGAGGCGATACTACGAAATGAAGGTATCACGTCTCTTGTTCACGAGCAGGCCGGGTGGCAATCCAGTCGCCACTTATACCTCTTGGTGTTGCCTGCGAACGAGGCCCCCTTGCGTAATCGCATTATCGAGCTGATGGCTGGCACTGGAGTGAGCGCCAACGTACATTACAAACCACTTCCGCTTCTTTCTGCATATCGGGACCTAGGTTATCGAATTTCGGAATTTCCACATAGTTATGAAACTTACACTCGCGTCATATCTTTGCCACTTCATACTTTACTCAGCGATGAGGATGTAGACTACGTGGCTTCGGCATTCAACACTGCCCGCGAAATCGCTAGAAAAGAGGCTTCATGACAATGTCAGCTAAATCCGATGCGCCCAAAATTGCCATTCTAGGCGCTGCCCCGGTCCAGGAGGATGCTGTACGTGTCGCGCAGTCACTCGGGGTGCAAACTCTGGTTATTGCGCAGGCGGCAGACGGCCCTGCTGCAGCGGTCGCGGATGACTTTGTTGCCGTCAATTTCATGGACAGGAAAGCGCTAACCCAAGTCGTGGCCGACAGTAATGTTGATGTCGTTTATTCCACGGGATCCGACATGGCTATGCCAGTTTCAGCAGCTTTATCGGAGCGTCGCAACAGCGCTACCTTCGTCTCTGAAGACACCGCCCGGATCTGCAACGATAAGGTAGCGATGCGACAGGCAACCCAGGGTCTACCGGGCGCGGTCCCCGCTTGGTCCGCTTCCCCAGGAGAGTTTCCCGATGACACGGGAGAAGGGCCCTGGATAGTCAAACCTGCGGATGCACAAGGACAGCGCGGCGTGCAGCGTATAGATGATTCCGAGGACCTGGAGGAAGCCGTCCGATACGCTGCAAGCTTTTCTCGCTCTGGGCGGGCGATCATCGAGCGATTTATCGGCGGAACTGAGGTCTCCGTTAATGGTTATCTAGTAGGAGGCGATCTTCTATTTTGCGAAATTTCAGATCGAGAAACTTGGCCACAGTACACGGGCCTCATTCGAGCTCATGTCGTACCGAGCATCTACGGAGCGAATCCTGCCGTCGTATCAGCGATAGAAGAAGTTCTAGAGATCGCCAGTCGTGAGCTAGGTATCACTAATGGGCCCGTATATGCGCAGATGAAAATCGAAAATGATGTCCCGTTTCTCATTGAAATAACCCCCCGTCTCGATGGTTGCCACATGTGGCTCCTTCTTCATTATGCGACGGGCGTCAATCTCATGGAGGCAACCCTCCGTCATCTCGTGTTCGGAGTCCATCCAGATTTCAGTCGACGGAACCCCACCGAGCCTTGGACATTGGAGTTCCACTGCCAAGAGCCAAACACCCCCGCGACTTTCCCAGAGAATTTTGGCTCGGAACCATGTACGGTGCACTCCTACCGCTATTACACCGAGGACTCCAACATCCGCCCTGTCAACGGACGATACGAGAAGATTGGCTACCGGATTTTCCCGTCGAAAGGGAGATAAATTGATAGACTCCAAGTCTAAAGTCGTTGTGACTGGTGCCGGCGGTTTTCTCGGACGCGCTGTTACCTCGGCACTAAAAGCCAGTGGACACCGCCCCATCGGCTTATCTCGCCGGACCTTTGATTACTCCACGACTTCGCTTGAGCAGACTTTCCGCGGTGTTGATGCCGTCATACACTTGGCCGCCACCCGCGGTGGTGCCGAGTCGATTACGGAATTTCTTGACGATGTAGCTCTCACCGAACGAATCGCGGAGTCTGCAGGAAAGGCGGGGGTTCGCTCAATGATTTTGACTTCCTCGATTTCCGTTTATGATCCAACAGTTGCGCTTCCCTGGTTTGAGAGCAACTGCGGTATACCTCGCAACACTTACGGAATTTCCAAACTAGCTTCAGAAAATGTTGCCCTGAATGCTGCACGACGCAGCGGCGTGCGTACCGTGGTCTTACGTCTCGGACACCTCTACGGCGCCCATGAAGATAATGATCATATGATTAACGTATTCTTTAGGAACGCTGGCGCCGGCCAGCGGTTGCGAGTTTGTCCGCCAAGCGAACGTCGCCGAGATCTTACCCTCGTCGATGATGCTGCAGCAGGAGTCATCGCCGCGCTAATTTCGCCCAGCGCAAAAGGTATCTATAACATAGGTGGAGGAGACTTTGTCTCCAATTATGAAATAGCCACTTCAATCAGCGAAGCCTTTGAACTGCCCATGCCTGAAATAGTCCCTGAATGGGACGACTTGGGATCGATAACCAGCAAGCTTGACATCACTCGCGCCCGCCAAGAACTTTGCTGGACCCCTCTTCACGACTTCCGTTCTGGCGTCCTTGCGGTACGCGAAGCACTAGGGACAATCCTCTCCCCCCCAAGTTTCTGACCTGGAGAAGATATCATCATTTACCGCAACAGTATCAAACGTGCGATCGACATAGCTGTCGGACTGCTTTCCTTGCCCTTAATTTTGGCTTTAGTAATACCTGTGGCGTTGGCCATAAAGATTGACGACGGTGGCCCCGTCTTCTACGGTTCCGAGAGATTGGGCCGTGGAGCTCGCACTTTTAAGATGTGGAAATTCAGGTCGATGACGGTCGGGGCCCCCGATATCCGTAATCCGGACGGGTCAACCTTCAATTCTGGAAACGATACGAGAGTTACGAGAACTGGAAGGTTCCTGCGCTCCAGCAGTCTCGATGAGGTTCCTCAGCTACTCAATGTATTGACTGGGGACATGTCCCTGGTCGGACCGCGTCCCTCCCCACTGGGAAATTGGGAGACATACCCTGGCTGGTACCGTCGTAAGTTTCAAATACGACCCGGGATCACTGGATTAGCACAAATGCGATTTCGCAATGCAGCATCTCTTGAAGATCGCTACAGGGCAGACGTGGAGTATCTGGACAGTATTACGTTTCGAGGTGACCTAAATATTATGGTGAAGACCATCGCCAACGTCGTGCGGCGTGTTGGCATCAACTCTGATTGAACTTCTTGAAAACGATACCAATCTTTGGGATTCATCCAGGGACCCGAATAGACTGCACTACATAGTCCACAAGCATATCCAAAATTCCAAATGAAAAGAAGTGGGGACACGTGGAGATCGCAAATAGACAAGAAGCCACATTGGTGCTTTTCACCAATTTTTTTCCCTATCATCGGGGGGAGGAGTATCTCTTTTCGGAATTTCCCCACCTTTACAAGAGCTTCGGACGAATCGTAATTGTACCGGTTATGTATGAAGCTGGAATGGAGCAGAGTTTCCAGCTTCCCGCGGACGTGGAGATAATAATTCCTTCTTTGCCCACTGGTATCTTATCAAAAACTCATTACACTCTAAAAAACTTGCCACGAATAATCCGTGAACACCGGTTGCCGCTCTTCAAGGAAACTGGGTACCGGCCCGATCGGATTGCTTACGAAGCATATTTTCTCGCCAGGAGTCTAGAAATCTGGGACCAAGTGGTGAACCCATTGAAAGCTGCTCTCTCAGATGCGCATCTGCTGACTGTGTACTCCTATAGACTGTATGTCACCGCCTACGTAGCGGTCGAGCTGGCGCGACAGCCCTGGGCAAAAGTATCGAATTTAATTTCACGAGGGCATCGATATGACATTCTTGAAAGTCGCTCGGTACTCGGATACCTTCCGCAGCGGCAGTATATGCTGTCTCATCTTGACCGTGTGTACACGGTGGAGGAACAAGGGCGGGCTGAGATCGTAAAATCATATCCCCGTTTTGCTGATCGAGTAGAGGTCCAGCATCTCGGGGTGGAAGACAATGATCCACAGTTTCGTAGTTCCCTTGCGACAGTACACTTTGTTTCGGTATCCACGTTTCAGCCGGTAAAGCGGGTCGGATTTATAGCCCAATCAATGAGGGAGCTCATCTCGAGAGGGCATGATATTCGGTGGACGCATGTCGGGGCAGGGGGAAATGGCCGAGAAGAAGCAAAAGTGAAGAGACTGATTCATGAACTCGACTTCCCGGACGGAACTGTCGACTTGAAGGGATACATGCCAAATCAAGCCCTACTGGGGTGGATGGCAGAGGCAGAAATTTCTTACTTCATTAATCTCTCTACCTCTGAAGGGGTTCCTGTTTCCATCATGGAGGCGATGGCTTCAGCGATACCGGTGATAGCTACTGAAGTTGGTGGTGCCGGAGAAATAGTAACCGATGGCATTACGGGCTTTCTCGTAGATCCAGTTGCCGGATTGGAAGAAGTCACAGCTATTTTTGAACGCGCACTGTCAGTTTCCTCTAATGACTATCACGCGATGAGCCTTGCCGCTAAAAAAGAATGGAGGAAGGATTGGAATGCTGAAATCCAGTATGGAAATTTCGCTATCAAACTTCTGCAAATCGACCGTAGGTAGAAACGAATTCACTGAAGAAGGGAGCTTGGGCCGTGGGCGAGTCTAGCGGTGTGCTGAGTAAAATCTCGGCAGTCTTGCCAATCGAGAGGAGAGGCTCTGTATTGGCCAAAGCTTTGGTAGTTGTGGCGTTTGCTTCGGGACTAGTGGGCTGGCTCGAAAGTTCGCCTCACGTTATCTTCACTTCTTCTCTATTAATTATCATAATCGTTGCCGCATTTTCGCTAACTGACTTTCGTCGTCATGTTATTCTTTTTTTCTACCTCGCTGCATTCACAACGTTTATTTATGGCCGCGTGCTTGTTGTAACTCTTTTTGGGTATCGGAGCGAGGACGCAAGTGGCATATTGGGCACGTATGCAGCCACTAACGCTCAAGCTGCAACTACCTTTGGTCTTTATCATCTCTTTATTATTGGCTTTGTCGGATCCTATGGGATAGTTGAGCCCTGGTTTCGTAACCGGTTCAAAAGTGAGTTTCGAAATAAGTGGAAGCTGACAATTTGGCGTCGGTTGCAGATATGGTTGACTGGGCAGGCATTTCGAAGGGCATGTCTTGTAATTTTTTATTTATCTCTCATCCCTTACGTATATTACTTGATCCGCGTTGGCTCTTTTGTGAGCGCAAATGGTTACTATGAGTACCAACAGAATAGATCCGAAGCGGCACCCGAGGTGCTCCGTTCGTTCAACGATCTGATCACTGTTAGCTTCTTCTTCTACCTTGCTTCTTTTCCTAGACTGAGGGCGCTCATGTTTCCCACTGCCGTCTTCTTCATCGCTCGGGGTGGTGCCTTGGTCACGATGGAAAGAAACGCTGCCGTCCTGCCTATACTTGCTACGCTTGCTTATGTAATCAGTCGAATTGGGTGGGGATCTTTTTCTCGTACCAGGATCTGGCATGGTATTGTGGCGGTGTTCGGTATTTTGGGGGCGGTGTTCGTGGCGTCCGTTTTATTCGCTCGTATGAATGCTAATCGGGGTACCGGCGGTTTGGATGTCGAGCCCTGGAAGGCTCCCCTTGAATTCTTCTATGGACAAGGTACAACAATCAATATTATGGCGCTTACACAGCGCTACGATTTTGAAATACCTGGGGATAAGTTTTTTTCGATAGGTCCGATTATTGAATTTTTCCAAAGTCGGGTTCTTCAGCTCGTGCCCGGCTTTGATTATTCATTTCTTTACTCTAACAACGAGAGGCATGCGCTCGAAGGTCATTCGTTTGCGCATTACTTCTCTTTCCTTCATATGAAAGGGAACTACTTGAACGGATCCGGTTGGGGTTCGTCTGCTCCGGTTGAGCTTTGGGCCGACTTCGGTTTTGGCGGAGTATTTGTTGGTGCCATTTTCTTTGGCGTCCTCGTTTCGCTGGTACAGCAGTGGCTTTCCGCTCCGGGACTGCTTACTTTCCTCGCACTTATGCTGAGCCGGGGAATATTCTTTTCTCCGCGATCTTCGTACACCGAATACTTCATGCAGTTCAACGTACGCGCACTAGTCGCCATTGGATTCGTTCTAGCTGTGGCTTTAGTATTCTCGGTCGGACGTTCTTTTCGTATTTTTTGGGTAAAGGGTGTGGGTAGCGGTTCCGACGAAAAGGGAATTGACCTTCCGGATGTGCGGTCAGGCGAGAAAAGACTCTCTGATGAAGCTTCTGCATGGAACTTCACCAGAAATCCTTCGACCGATGAGGGTGAAGGCAAAAGGTGAGCCAGGAGTTTTCTTTTGGCACAGTCGAAAGTGGACCTGAGAAAGGGGATCGCAAGAAAGAGGTAGCGTCTCGCGGTTTTGCTTCAAATTTCGGCGTGGCTTTCGCTGCCAACTTCGGAGCAATGGGTATGATGGCGGGACTTACCCTTGTTCTTCCGAAATTCCTGGATGAGGTCAATTACGGATACTGGCAGTTGTCGGTCTTCTATTGTCTTTACGCTGGCTACCTGACTTTTGGTATCGCTGAGGGTCTATACTTACGTTTCGGCGGTCGGACATTCGAGGATCTTGACCCGAAGCTAGTTGCTAGTCATTTGGTGGCCTTGCAGGCATTACTTTCTGGAACCGCCGTCGGGACCGTCGCTGCCACGGTTTTCTTTGTATCTGATGAAGCACGCCGCGCGGTCATCTATGTCACCGTTGCTGCGACCTTCTTTTACCTATCGAGGTCCTTTTTTACTACCGTCCTCCAGGCTGTAGGGCGTCTGGATGTGTATGCGCGATCTCTTCTTCTTGAACGAGTGCTGCTGATCGTTGCTTGCGGAATCCTACTTGCTATGGGAGAACGAGAATTCCTGCCATTTATCCTCGCGGATCTTGCAACAAAAGCTATCGGTTTTCTGTACACAATCTGTGTGGCGAGACATGTTGCCTTTCGTGGTCTACTACCATGGCTGGATGCCTTCCGAGAGATCCTGACTTCTTTCCGCGGCGGAATCTTTGTCATTGTTGCGTCTATTTCAGCGGTGCTAGTCACCGGTGTGGTCCGGTTTCAGATCGAAGTGGGCTTTGGAATTGTTGCGTTCGCGCATGTAGCTATTGCCTTCTCATTGGCAAACATGTTCCAGTCCGTAATTGCTTCTGCATCGATGGCTGCATTTCCTGCACTCAAGAGCATGCAACAAGAACGCTATTCCTACGTGTATTGTTCCTCTCACCGTCTTATCAGCCCCTTTCTTCTCCTGCTCTTAATGGCCTTCCTTCCACTTGCGTGGCTCCTGGAATGGTGGCTACCTAGTTATGAAGCTTCTGTAACCTATCTAGCGGCGATGTTTCCGATGGTGATTTTTGAGACGAAGTCGCGGGTACTGGCAACCCCGATGCTCAATGCCTTACGGCGGGAAAAGTTAACGACTATTGTCAATTTGTTCGTGCTTTTATTAGCGTTTTTTCTAACTTGGTATACTGTCTATGTCCAGGAGGACATTCTCTTGGCAACATTGTCGGTCACTGTTCTTCTAGCGATCCGTTCCCTGCTCCTTGAATTTTCCGTTGCGCGAGTTCTCGGTACTCGGATTCCAAGTAGTTTCTTGGTCGACTTGGTAACTGTAGCGCTGTTCATCTGGTTGTTTTGCTTCGATATGACATTTCAATGGCAGGTCATATTTTTTGGGGCGCTCCTTCTTTGGTCTTTGATTACAGGGGCGAGATCGGTGCGAGATTTCCGTTCACTGGGGGGAGGAAAGTAGTGGGAAGGCTTATGTTGACACTGAGAGGAACGGCCCGATCAGGGGAGAATCCTCTTGTCTATGCAATCCTC
Organism: uncultured Fastidiosipila sp.; assembly: GCA_964548975.1. Taxonomy (GTDB): domain Bacteria; phylum Bacillota; class Clostridia; order Saccharofermentanales; family Fastidiosipilaceae; genus JAAYZH01. The sequence continues at coordinate 115 of CAZJTS010000072.1, read as the reverse complement.
TAACCCGGATTTTGAACCGTCACGGGTTTCTTGCCGCTTTCCAATGAGGAAGGATCTCCAGCATTAAGAAGTCCTACGACCCCGACTTCAAGAATCGGGCCGTCCGGATGGTCCA
>CAZJTS010000071.1:3680-9282 GCA_964548975.1 uncultured Fastidiosipila sp. | reverse complement strand
ACGCCATCTACAGAGGAACAGCGAACGGCCGCAAGATTTTCCACTACGGCGGCGACTCCGGTGAGACGCTCCACGATGGCAACTTTTGTGTGGACGGTCTGGTGACCCCCGATCGGAAGCCCAGTAATTCTTTATTGGAGTATAAGAATGCCCTGCGCCCGATCCGCGCGACCGCAACCCCGGATGAAATCGCCCAGGGCAAGGTCCATCTCAAGAATATGCTGGATTTCCTGGACGTCGGTGAACATTACGACGTCTACTTCGAGCTCACCCGTGCCGGCAACCTCATCGCCCAGGGCAAGCTCGCCGACTTCAGCCTCAAGCCCCACGAGACGGCCACCTTCGATCTGGACATCGAGCGCGCGATTCTCGACGACCTGAACCACGAGCTCTCCCTGCCGATCTACCTCCAGCTCATTTATCTGACCAAGCACGCAACAACCCTCGTCCGCCAAGGACTGTCGGCCGGTTTCGACCAGCTCACTGTCAACGAAGGCAATATCCCCGTCCTCGAGTATGCGATCCCGGAATTTGCCGAGGCCGACCCGGTTGACCGCGAGCCCGAAGTCTGGGAGGACTACACTCAGATCGTCCTGATCGGCGAGAACTTCCGCTATGTCTTCGACAAGCGCAAGGGGGCCTTCCGCGAGATGGTCTATAACCAGTACCCGATTTTGGCCAAAGCCATCGACTTCAATATCTGGCGAGCCCCTACGGACAACGACATGTACATCGCCCAGGAGTGGCGGGCCGCCGGCTTCGACCGGGTCCAAACGCGCGTCAAGAACGTGAACCTCGAACTAATCGAAGACGAAGCGATCATCACGGCTGCCGTGACTCTGGCGCCGGTCGGGCTGCAGCCGGTCCTCGAGATCGAGGTCGAATGGGTCGTGGATTTCAGCGGGCTGGTGACGGTGAGACTTAGCGCCAAACGTGAGCGCAATCAGCCCTGGTTCCACGATTTCCCGGGCTGGCCGGTCGAGACGCCGGGCAGAAAAGTGCCGGATCTGCCGCGCTTTGGCCTCCGCCTCTTCCTGCCGAAAAACTACGAGGACCTGGCCTATTTCGGCGCCGGTCCCGCCGAAAATTACGAGGATAAGCGGCTGGCGAGCTGGATGGATCTCTTCCACCAGACCGTGACGGACCAGCATGTCGACTACATCATGCCGCAGGAAAATGGCTCGCATCAGGCGACGGATGCGCTCGTCCTGTCAACCGAGGACGGCCAGGCGCTGGCGGTGGAAGGCCCGCAGCGCTTCTCGTTCAGCGCCTCGCACTACACACAGGAAGAGCTTACGGAGAAACGGCACAATTACGAGCTGGAGGCGTCGGACTACACGGTGCTCTGTCTGGACTACCGTATGGCAGGCCTCGGCTCCAACAGCTGCGGCCCCCGGACGTCGCCGGAATACCGCATCGACGAAGACCTGATGGAGGTGGAATTCCGCCTCCTGCCGGGAGAAATCTTATGGGAAGAAGCAGAGTAGCCGAGTACCTGGGGCGTCCGGAGCGCCCGGCTTTCCTCGCGCCTTTGGCCGGCTTTACGGACCTCCCCTTTCGCGTGCTCTGCCACCGGAACGGCTCTACGTTGGGCACGACAGAACTCGCGAGTGCGACGGGGATAAGACACGCCGGACTGGAGCCGTCCTGGCGCTACCTGGCGATCAAGCCCGAGCGGGAAGGCCCCGTCCTGATCCAGCTTTTCGGTGCCGAACCCGACGATTTCTTCTATGCGGCCGAGCAGATCCTGGCCCACCCGGAACTCCGGCTGTGCTCCGGAATCGACATCAACATCGGCTGCCCCGTCCCGAAAGTCGTCCGCAACGGCGCCGGTGCCGCCCTGATGAATGACTCGCAGAAAACCGAGCAGATCGTCCGCGGCCTGACGTCTATCCTCCGGCCTACCTACTTCCTCGGCTGCAAGATCAGGCGCGGCTACTCGGAAGAAACCGCCCCGGAGTACGCCCAGATGCTTGTCGAAGCCGGCTGCGACATCCTGACCATCCACGGGCGCTACCGCGATCAGTTTTATAGCGGCGAGGCCGACTGGGGCGTCATTAAGCGCACGGCCCGGACTTTGGCCAAAACCGGGCTCAGAGAAGACGTCTACCTCGTCGCGAACGGCGACGTCACGGACAAGGACACCATGGACCGCTGCCTCGCAGAAACCGGCGCGGACGCGGTCGCGGTCGGCCGGGCGGCGCAGGGCAACCCCTGGATTTTCCGGGAGCTCGCAGGCCTGCCGCCGGCCTCAAATCAGGCCGAAACGATCCTGCAGCACGCCGAAGAACTCTGCGAATTTCTCGGTGAAGCCACGGCCATGAAAGAGTTCAGAAAAACTCTGGCCGCCTATGCCACGGGACGGCCGAACGCCAGGCAGCTGCGCGGCCAGGTGGCGGAAATTCACCGACTCGAAGACGTCGCCCGGTGGATTCGTGCCTACGAAGACGGCGAACTTCCAGTATAATTTAGCTAACGTGCGAACTCGAGGAGGAAGACAATGAAAACTTGCAGTACCTGCGGCGCCGAGTCCCCTAACGAGGCGAAATTCTGTGAAGAATGCGGCTCCGCCCTGGATACCGTCAGGCCGGCTCCGGAAGTTGTCCAGGAGACAGCGCCCGAGCCTGAAGAGACCATAAGACCGGCACCAAAGATCGATTTCGAAGAGCCGAAGGGCTGGTCTCGCCAGGACGAGGATGTGACGAACGAGGAGATTGTTTCCGGTTATTCCGGCAATCAGTACAACTCGCAGAAACCGGTCGAGGTCATGCAGCCGATCGATGGCGAAGAGGATCTGCCCGAGCGCTTCCGCCTGATTCACGCCTGGGGTTATGTCGGGTACTGGCTTTTGTGGTCCATCCCGGTCATCGGCACGATTTTCCTGATCTATTCGGCGCTGAGTCAGAAACGCCTGAACCGCATGCATTTTGCCCGCAGCTATTTCGCGGGGCTCCTGCTCTTCCTGATTATCCTCGGGATTGGCCTCCTGGTGCTGATGTTCACGGGCGTCTTCGATCGCATCGTTGAGTTCATCCGCCCCTTCGTTGAGCCTTACCAATGAAGCGCTTTCTTCCCCTGATTATCCTAACGGCACTCGGGGCCGCAGCCGGTTATCTCTACTATTACTTTATCGGCTGCGTCTCCGGAACCTGTGCCATCACGTCCGATCCGGTGAACTCCACGCTTTACGGGACGGCCATCGGTGGGCTCCTCGGGCTTGTGTTTACGCCTGAGGGCACTTTCTTTTGGCCAAAATAACCAAAAATAATTATCTTTACTATGCACTGTGTACGGCCGATTTCCGCGGCCTTTTACTTTGATTTGTTCATAATGTCTAGTATAATTTGATGAGTCATTACACACAGGAGGTGACGGAATGAAACAATTTTCCGCAGAGAACATTCGCAATGTCGCAATTCTAGGACACAGCGGAGCAGGGAAGACATCCTTTGCTGAAGCCGTGCTTTACAAGGCCGGCGTGGTGGACCGCCCCGGCAAGACCACGGACGGGAATACCGTGCTGGACTTCGACGATGAAGAGAAGAAGCGCCAGATCAGTATCGGTACGAGTGTCGCCAGCTGCGTCTGGGAGAACACCAAGGTCAACCTGATCGACACCCCCGGAGACTTCGATTTCCTGGGTGAAGTGGTACAGGCTCTACGCGTGGCGGACTGCGGGATCGTGGTTTTGTCGGCCAAAGACGGGGTCACCGTCGGTGCCGAGAAGTCTGTACGATTCCTTCAGAGACAGGACATTCCTTTCGCCATCTTCGTGAATAAGATGGACGAGGCTGCAGCCGATTTTATGAGTACCATGGCGGATATCCGCAACCACTTCGGCCGCGCCTGCACAATTATGATGATCCCGATCCAGAAAGACCGTAAGTATTTAGGCTATATCGACGTCATCAACCGCAAGGCTTATCTCTACAACGAGAAGGGCGAGCGCTATGAGACCGAGGTGCCGGCAGATTACGAGGAAGACCTGGATCTTCAATATAACAACCTCATGGAGCAGGTGGCTGAAAGCGATGAAGAGCTCATGGAGAAGTACTTCGCTGAAGAGCCCTTCACCCGTGAAGAGATCAAGCAGGGCCTTTACGACCGTATGAGCGGCGGCCATATGATTCCGGTCTGGACCGGTTCCGTCGCAGAGCTCAAGGGCATCCGCTTCATGATGAACCGCATTGTGGATCACTTCCCCTCAGCGGCAGCCCATCGTCCGGTCAATGCCGTGAAACGTGACGGGTCCGCACAGAGTATTACGGCTGATCCGAACGGGCCTTTGGCCGCCTTCGTGTTCAAGACCATCTCGGACCCCTTCGTCGGTAAGATCTCTCTCTTCCGCGTCTATTCCGGAACGCTCCGCCAGGGCGACACCGTCTGGAATGCCAACCGCGAGAAGGACGAGCGTATCGGCAGTCTGAGTTTCATCCAGGGTAAGCAGCAGCTGAGCCAGGATCAGGTGACGGCCGGCGATATCGGTGCGATCACGAAGCTCGGGTCCACCCTGACCGGTGACACCCTGACAACTAAGGACAAAGCCCTGATTCTGCCCCGCATCGTCTACCCGGCGGCCCCCTTGCGCATGGCGATCTTCCCGGTCAATAAAGGCGAGGAAGAGAAGATCGCGACCGGCCTTGGCCGTCTGCAGGAAGAGGACCCGACCTTCACCTACGGCGCAGATCCGGAAACGAAGGAAATGGTCATCAACGGCCTCGGCGAGCTGCAGCTCGACGTGCTGCGTTCCAAGCTCAAGACAAAGTTCAAAGTGGATTCCGAGCTCAAGGCGCCCAGAATCCCCTATCGTGAGACGATCCGTAAGAAAGTCAAAGTCCAGGGGCGCCACAAGAAACAGTCCGGCGGCCACGGCCAGTACGGTGATGTGTGGATTGAGTTCGAACCGACCGATGGTGAGGACCTGGTCTTCGAGACCAAAGTCTTCGGCGGCTCGGTACCGAAAGCCTACTTCCCGGCGGTCGAAAAGGGCCTGACGGAGTCCGTCGAAAAAGGTATTTTGGCCGGCTACCCGGTCGTAGGCCTGAAAGCCACGCTCGTGGACGGCTCCTACCATGATGTCGACTCGTCTGAGTTGGCGTTCAAGCTGGCGGCGTCTTTGGCCTATAAGGCGGGCATGCAAGAAGCGTCCCCGGCCCTGATGGAGCCGATCTACACGGTCGAGATCCACGTGCCCGAAGAAGAAATGGGCAACATCATGAGTGATATCAATAAACGGCGCGGCCGGATCCTCGGCATCGACTCCAAGGCAGGCATGAGCATCGTCAACGCGGAGATTCCGCTGGGCGAGATGGACCGTTACGCGACCGACCTCCGGGCAATGACCCAGGGGCAGGGCTGGTATAACATGGAGTTCCTGCGCTACGAGGAGATGCTGCCGAATATGGCGGACAAAGTCATTGCTGAGAGCAAGCAGAACGAGGAATAAGGGACAAGAGGTATCTTGAATTGACCCCCGCAGGCCGAGGTGCCGCGGGGGTTTTTTAGAGCCTAAACTGCAGAATTTAGGCTATTATAGAGGAAGGCCAAAGACAGGGGAATTTTGATGAAAAAGAAAATCTGGAGTTATCAGCGCAATCAGACC
>CAZJTS010000071.1:0-3670 GCA_964548975.1 uncultured Fastidiosipila sp. | reverse complement strand
GGAAGGGAACAGGCAGTCGCTGGCGCTGCTCTGGCAGGCGATGCGAGAAGGCGCGCTTGACCTCCACACGCACAGCAATGCGTCGGACGGCAAGACCAGTCCCCCGCAGCTGGTGCAAGAGGTTCTGAACCGGCGTCTTCGTACCTTCGCCCTGACCGACCACGATACGACCTCAGGCATCGAAGCGATCAGTATGGTTTACGAGAAACTTTTTCAACTCGGCGTTGAGCTGCCCGATTTCATTCCCGGCGTGGAGCTCAGTGTCGACTTCGAGGATCAGGAGATCCATCTGTTGGGCTATTACCCCTCCGGCATGATCCACTGCTTGGATGGTTTTCTGGACGAACGCCGCCGGGATCGAGAAGCCCGTAACCGCCAACTCTGCGAGAACGCCCAGGCCGCCGGCCTGAACATCCACTATCGGGAGCTGGAAAACGAGGGCGGAGGCACGATCGGCCGGGTCCATATGGCCCAGCTCATGATCCGCAAAGGCTATGTCAATTCCGTCGACGAGGCGTTCGACCTCTATCTCGGCGAAGGAAAGCCCGTCTACGTGAAACGCGTGCTCCCGGATGCCGGAGAGACCATGAAACAGATCATCAACACGGGCGGTGTCCCCGTCCTGGCGCACCCCGCTATTTATAAAGGCTGGCTCCGCGGCCCCGAACCGCTGGGCGCTGAAGGTGTGCGAGACAAGCTCGACAGCCTGAAAACACTCGGTCTCCAAGGTGTCGAAGTCATTCATGGGGAGACTATGAGAGCCGAGAGCGAAGTCATTGCTCGCCTCGCCGCTGACCTCGAGCTCCTCCCGACCACCGGCTCGGATTATCACGGCAGTCACAAGCCCAATGTCCACCTCTGGCAGGCCGCGAACGATCACCGCCAATTCCTGGCACGCTACTATAAAGAATTCGAGGACTAAGTAATGGAAAAAGACGCTCTCAATCGCCTGGCCATCCCGGATGAGTGGCCGCTCAACAGCACCACCAGCTGCCAGCTCCACCACCGGACGATCCGTTCCTTCACCGTGGAGCAAATCCCCGAGGAGACGGTTCAGATGCTGAAGGAAGTCACGAACCGCACCGCCAGTTCCACCGGCATGCAGCAGGCCGGCTGGATCAGGGTCACCGACAAGGCGCTCGCCACCAAGATAGCCGCGGTCTGCAAGCAGACCTATGTCGCCGAAGCTCCTGAGCTGTGGATTTTCATCGTGGATTGCTATCGCAATAAGCAGTTGGCCAAAGCCCACGGCGCCGATACCAGTCTGGCTAACGGCATGGACCGCTTCGTCCAGGGTTTCACAGACGCCACCCTTATGGCGCAGAACCTCACGTCCGCCGTCGAGTCGCTCGGCCTCGGTGCCGTCTTCCTCGGCAGCATCCTCAATGACCCCGCCGAGATTATCCGCCTCCTCGAGCTCCCCGAACTGACCTTCCCCGTTCTGGGCGTGGCCTTTGGCCATTCCGCTCAGTCCCCGCAGTACAAGCCCCGGATGCCGGTCGCCCTGCGTGGCTTCGAGAACCGCTACCAGGCGGCCGAAGACTACAAGGACGCCTTCCGCCAGTACGACGAGCTGATGACGCAGTACTACGACCTCAGAGACAGCAACCGCCGGCTCGATTCCTTCAGCATGCAGGTCAGAGAGCGCCTTGCGGTGACGAATCCCATCCGCCAGCGCATCCTGGCTTACGTCGTCGCCCAGGGCTTCAACATCGAGGCGGACTAGTGGCAATTGTCTCAACGATGGTCAAACTGCTCCTGGCCATTTTGGCAGGTTTTGTGTTCCGCAAGCGCGGCGTCCTTGACGACGATATGGACCGACGCCTGTCGCAGCTGGTGCTTCAGCTGACGATGCCGGCCCTCGTCATCGCCTCCGCAGCCGGCCTCGATCGGGGAGAGGCGAGCCTCGACAGCGCGCAGATTCTCCGCCTGATCCAGACCGGCTTCCTGTTCAGTGCGCTGCTCATCCCGATTTCCTGGCTCCTGGTGCGACTCGTACGTGCGCCCCGCCAGCTTCGCGGCACCTCGATGAACTGCCTGATCTTCTCGAATTCTGCCTTTATGGGCTACCCGGTCGTCGCCGCCTTCCTCGGGAGCGAAGCCGTTTTCTACACCGCCGTCTTCCACCTGCTCTTTTTTCTGGTTTTTTTCACCGTCGGCACTTACCTCTTCCAGAAGGATGCCGAGCCCGACAAACCCTTCAAAATCGGCCAGTTCATCAACCCCGGCATCATCGCGTCGATCATTGCTTTGGCCGTCTACTTCACCGGCATCGAACTGCCGGCCCTCGTCCTCGATAGCCTCAGCTTCATCGGCGACCTCACCTCCGGCCTCTCGCTGATCGTCATCGGCTCCGGTCTGGGGGCATATTCGCTTAAGCAGCTTTTTGGCCAACAAAACCTCTACATCATCTCGTTCTTACGTCTGGTCATCATGCCGCTGATCGCCATCGGCTTTATCCGGCTTTTCTTCACGGAACTGATGGCCATCCAGGTCGTCGCCCTCAGTGTCGCCATGCCCGTGGCGTCCTCCGTCGCGATGGGCAGCACCCAATACCCCGAACAAGGCAAATTCGCATCGCAGGCCGTCGGGCTCAGCACCCTGCTGTCGATGCTCACCATACCTTTATGGTTTCTCTTTTTAGGAGGCTAAAATGAAACGTATTGCCCTTATCACCGGCGCATCCTCCGGTCTCGGCTGGGAATTCGCACTTCAGCTGGACAACAATCCCCGGATCAGCGAGATCTGGATCGCAGGCAGGCGAGAAGACCGCCTGAAGAGCCTCGGCCGCCAGCTTACTATTCCGCATCGCATTCTCGTGGGCGATGTCGCCGACGAATCCTGGCCAGCGCTGCTCGAATCTGAACTGGTCGACGTCGAGATCGATACCCTGATCAACTCCGCAGGCTTCGGCAAGCGCGACTACTTCGAGAACATCGGCACCGAGCTCAATGCCGACATGGTCCGGGTCAACTGCCTCGCGCTCACCATCACCTGCTCGATCTGCCTGCCCCATATGGCCAAAGGCGGGCGCATCCTCAACATCGCCTCCGTCGCGGGCTTCCTGCCTCAGCCGAAGTTTGCCGTCTACGCCGCTACGAAGGCCTACGTCATCAGCTATTCGAGGGCTCTCCATGCCGAGCTCAAACCCGCCGAAATCAGCGTCACCGCCGTCTGCCCCAACCCCATGGAAACTGAATTTTTCGACGTAGCGGGGTCCGATGCGAGCTCCCTTAAAAAACTCGGCGTCGAAAAAGTCGAAGACGTCGCCCGGCTCGCCCTCCGGCGCTCCGAACGCGGCAAAGACATCTCCGTCTCCAGCTTCGTCGGTCAGCTGGTTCGCTTAGCCGCCCGGCTGCTGCCGCATCGCTTTATTCTTTATATGGAACAACGTCTAGGGATCTAAGTCGTAGATAATCAGGTTCCCGTATTCGGGGAAGTAGGCCACCTCAGAGAAGACCGCTCTTAACCCCGGCTCATTGATCAGGTACTCCGGATTCTGCCGCCACTGATCGTCAATGATCAGGTAGTCGAGGTCGTTTTCGGCCGCATAATTCCGGAGCGCCTGTTGCTCATTCGGCGCCGCCGCCAGAAACCACTGAATCTCCGCCAGCCGCTGCTCCGTGTTATAGCCCGCAGACTGCGCATAATAGGCATGCCCGTACCAACT
>CAZJTS010000070.1:0-9346 GCA_964548975.1 uncultured Fastidiosipila sp. | reverse complement strand
AAGCCGCCTGCGATGATCCGGAGGCGATGGAAGCGAAGAACAAGATGCAGATCGCGGCATTCTATGGGGGCCTTGCGATCACGGCGTCCGGGACGACTGCCGTTCACGCGCTGAGCTATCCCCTCGGTGGGAAGTTTCACATCCCGCACGGGGTGTCGAATGCGATTTTGCTGGCGCCGGTGATGCGTTTCAACAAGCCGGCGGCTCAGGATTTATTGGCCAAAGTCTACGATCGCTGCTGTCACGATCCGGCTGAAGCGAGAACATCCGCAGCGGAGAAAGCCGACTGGGTGATCGAGCGGATCGAGGCGATTGTGCGCGGACTCGGGATCCCGGAGACGGTTGAAAGTTTCGGCGTCCGGGCAGACGATCTGGACGGACTGGTGGAGGCCGGTATGCAGGTTCAACGTCTCTTGGTCAATAACCTGCGGGAAGTGACGCCGGAGGATGCCCGGCAGATTTATCTGGAGATTCTCTGATTGGCAGCTGCTGATCCGAGATTGAGAAAATATATGGAGGTATGGAATGAAAACGATTGAACTGAAAGGGATTATCCCCCCGATTCTGACGCCGATGCATGAGGATGAGCGCATTAACTTCGAGGAACTCCGTGTTCAGGTGAACCGGATGATCGATAATGGGGTTCACGGGCTTTTCCCCTTCGGCACGAACGGGGAGGGCTACATCCTGAGCGCTGAGGAGAAAAAGCAAATTCTGGAAGTCGTTGTCGAAGAGACAAACGGTCGCGTGCCCATTTATGCCGGCACCGGCTGCATCTCGACGAAAGAGACGATTGAACAGAGTAAGATGGCTGAAGCGCTTGGCGCGGATGTGTTGTCGATTATCACACCGAGTTTCGCCGCGGCAAGCCAGGATGAACTCTATGCCCACTATAAAGCGGTGGCTGATGCCGTCGACTTACCGATCGTGCTCTATAACATACCGGCGCGTACCGGGAACACCTTAGCACCGGCTACGGTCGGACGTTTGGCCGAGATTGAGAATATTATCGGCGCGAAGGATTCCAGCGGAAATTTCGCGAATATTCTCGAGTACATCGCTCAGGGGCAGAAGAAAACCAACGGCGCGTTCTACACTCTTTCGGGTAATGACCAGTTGATTATCTGGACGCTTTTGGCCGGCGGTAGCGGCGGTATTGCCGGTTGCGCGAACGTCTATCCGAAGACGATGGCATCCATCTATGATCTCTTCGTCGAGGGTAAGATCGAGGAGGCCAAAGCCGCGAACGCCAGTATCCAGAGCTTCCGTGCGTGCTTCAAGTACGGAAACCCGAATACGATCGTCAAGACCGCAACCCGGATGCTGGGCTACGAGGTCGGCCCGTGCCGCGCACCTTTCAATGCCGTTCCGGAAGAGGGGATTAAGGCGCTGGAGAAGGTTTTGGCCGAGAATAAAGAGAAGGGTATGGCGTAAGCCGGAGTTAGGGACATGATTTACAAACCGATAGTCGGAATTACGATGGGCGACCCGGCGGGGAACGGCCCCGAGATCACCGTGAAGGCCTTGAGCGATCCCGCGCTCTACGAACGCTGCCGGCCGCTGGTGGTCGGGGACTCGAAAGCCCTGGAGCAGGCGAAACACTTCGTCGGCTTCCCGGATGTGGTGATCCATCCCGTTCAGGCGGTGGACGATGCGCTCTTCCAGGCCGGGACAATCGATGTCTATCAGCTGGATCTGATCGAGGACATCGAGGCTTTCCGGGTGGGTAAAGTCAGTGCTGAAGGTGGCCGGGCGGCATTCGAGTCTGTGAAGAAGGTGATTGAACTGGCCATGGTTGGCGAGATCGATGCGACCGTCACGAATGCGTTGAATAAGGAGGCCTTGAATTTGGCCTTGGAGCCGAAAGGGCTGCACTTCGACGGCCATACGGAAATCTATGCGACCTACACCGGCACGAAACGCTACAGCATGATGCTGTCCCATAACGATTTTCGGGTGGTTCATGTCTCGACCCATGTCAGTCTTCGCGAGGCCTGCGATCGGGTGAAGAAGGACCGGGTTCTCGAAGTGATCGAGCTCGGCTGGAAGGCCTGTCGGGATCTGGAGATCGAGGATCCGAAGGTCGCGGTGTGCGGGCTCAATCCGCATGCCGGTGAAAGTGGTCTGTTCGGCAGAGAAGAAATAGAGGAAATCATTCCCGCCATCGAGGCAGCTAAGGAGAAGGGCATCAACGCGATCGGACCACTGCCGGCCGACAGCGTCTTCTCCCAGATGCTGGGTGGCTGGTATGACATTGTTGTATGCATGTACCACGATCAGGGGCATATCCCTACGAAGACGATTGGCTTCGTCTACGATCGGGAAAAGCAGGCTTGGGACGCTGTTGAAGGCGTGAATATCACCCTCGGTCTGCCGATCATCCGAACGTCGGTGGATCACGGTACGGCATTTGATTTGGCCGGAAAAGGCACAGCCAGTGAGCTGAGCCTGGTCCATGCAATTGACTACGCACTGCGGATGGCCAAGGGCAATCGCCTGAACGCTCAGTAGCGCAAAATCATACGTTAAAGATTAATTTTCCAGGAGGAAAACACTATGACAACCCCTATGATTATTGCTCTCGCAATAACCGTCTTCATGGTCATCCTGATCATGATCGACAAGCTCCCCTTCGGCGCGCCGCCCCTGATTGCCTGTCTCTTGCTGGTCATCTTCGGCGTCGCAGATCTCAAGGGGGCGTTTGCCGGTTTCTCGAACTCGACGATCATCATGCTGGCTTCGTTTATGGCAATTATTGCCGCCTTGCAGAAAACCTCCTTCATCACGGTTTTCAAGAATGCTATGTTCAAGATAGCGAACAAGGGCGGCTTCAAAGGCTATCTGGCTATCATCCTGATCGTTATGCTCGCCTGCTCGCTCTTCGGCACCGGCTCCACAGCTTATTACGTGCTGACGATCGGCCTGCTGTCGACTCTGCCTTACAACAAGAAGCTGCCGCCGTCCAAAGTCATCATGACCGCCGGCTTCGCAGCCAATCACCCGCTGATCCCGCTGAACACGGCTCTGCAGTACGGTATCGTCATCGCGGTTCTCGCTAGCGCCGGTGCCGCCTTCACGGTCAACACAGTGCGCTTCGCGGTCGTGAATTTCATTCTGTCCATGGGCTTTTTGCTGCGCTGTGTTTTGGCCTATCGAAGCCTACCGGATCACCCCATCTCCGACTCCAAGGAAGAAGAGATGCAGAAGCAGAGCGACGAACCCTTGCTGCCTAAGAACAAAGAGTACATTGTCTACGGGCTCTTCATCATCGCCGTCGTGGGTATGATCCTGCATGGCCGTCTTGGCGATGCGGGTTACGCAATCGCGGGCCTCTCCGCCGCGGGCATGCTCGTCTTCGGGATCCTGGACTTCAAGGAAATCCGTGATGCCATCTCCCAGCCCATCATCCTGATGTCCGCTGGAGTTATCGGTGTTGCTGATGCGCTCGGCAGTACAGGCCTCACCGCCCTCGTCGGCGAATCCGTGGCCAAATTACTCGGCGACAACATCAATCCGTTCGTACTGATCTTCGCCTTCTGTGTGCTGACCAGTGTTTTGGCCACTATGACAGGCTCGACTATCGGTACCGTTTACGTCTTCGCTCCCCTAGCCATCGCTACCTGCATGAGCCTGGGCATGAATCCCGTCGCCGCGGCCGCTGCCATCGTCATCTCCGGTTGGAACGGACACTTCCTGCCGATCGACGGTATGCCCGCGATGGTCATGGGTGCCGGCAACTACAATATCAAGCAGTTCTGGCGTTTCACCGTGCCGATGTACTTTATCCGGCTTGCCGCTCTGACAGGCGGTGCGCTGCTGATGTTCCCGGCGTAAGTTTTTGGAATGGTGTAGGGGCTTCTTTTGTGGGGCCCCAGCTCTGAAAGAAAGAGGTAATTTATATGAAAAGCACATTTGAATTGGAACATATCGGCATTAATACACCCGACGCTACTTCTGCGCTGGAACTCGCTGAACTGCTCAGCCTGATCTTTAATCTGGAGCCGCGCCACGGCCAAAAGTCCGAATTCGCCGGCCCTTACTTCGAATGCATGAAGGAGCCTTTCCTCGGCAGTAATGGCCACATCGCAATGCGGACGGGGGACCTTACCGCGGCCAAAGCAGAGCTCGAAGAAAAGGGCTTCTCATTCAATATGGACACCGCAGCGTATTTCGATGATGGTCGGCTGAAGAACGTTTATCTGGCCGGGGAGTACGGGGGCTTTGCGATCCATATTATGGAGAAGTAGGGTTTTTGGTTTCGAATGTGGTTCGACCGGTGTTATAATAGTTATTGTTTAGGGGCTGATCCTTAGATCCTGGTCCCACCGAGGCGGGAACTTCTCCCGCCAATTTTTTTGTCCAACAAATCATGGTGGTCTCAATTTCAGGTTATGCGCAGGTGGTGGGGGCCGTCTCACTAAACTCGGATTTTTGGCCAGAGTAAGTAGTTATATAAAATGCTTGGGACATTTTCTCGAGTTTGGTGAGAACCGCCACGGTTTTCGCAAAACTCGGATTTTTGGCCAAAGTAAGAAGTTATATAAAACGTATAGGACATTTTCTCGAGTATAGTGAGAGGGGAGCAGAAGTTGAAATCCGGACCACAAGTGCTCGGAACCACCCGAACATGAGTCATAAACAACCCTGCATCCTTAATCTAATCATGGTATATTATGTTCAAAAGAACTGCACACGAACACATACGGAGTTTTTGCCTTATGAATGAACGCGATAGACATACCGGCACCGGTGAGCAACAAGAACCCTACGAGCCGCAAGACTCCCAACACGCTAACGACGGCTTACTGAAACGCAAAAAGCCTTTACTTGAGCATTGGCAGAAGATTAGTTTGTTTCTTTTGGTTTTTGATGTGGTGGCGGTGAATGCGACGCATTTCCTGGCTTTGTGGATTCGTTTTGATCTCAATTACACGATGATTCCGCCAGAAATGAAGTCTGCGTTTATTCGGTTTATGCCGATTAATTCGGTGATTTGTGTGCTCGTGTTTTGGCTGAATAAGCTTTACAACAGTATCTGGCGCTTTGCAAGTTATAGCGAGCTGGTGCGGACGATTCGGGCGAACGTGATCACTGCGGTGCTGCATACAGTGGGGATCACATTGCTTTTCACCAGGATGCCGATTTCCTATTATATCTTCGGGGCGGGCTTGCAGTTTATGGCGACGTTGGGGATCCGCTTCTCGTATCGCCTGATTCTGCTCCTGAGGGGGCGGCGCGGCAAGCAACTGCAGCATGAGCAGCCGCGCAAAAATGTCATGATCATCGGGGCGGGGAATGCCGGCCAGACGATACTGCGGGATATTGTTGAGGCGCGTGAGACGAATGATCAGGTGTTGTGTTTTATCGACGATAACTCGAATAAGTGGGGGCGCTACATCGATGGGATTCCGGTGGTGGGTGGCCGCGACGATATTCTGGTGACTGCGAAAAAGTATAAGATTGATAAGATTTTATTGGCCCTGCCGAGTGCCACGGCGGAGGCGAGACGCGATATTTTGGCCATCTGTCAGGAGACGGATTGCGAGCTGAAGACACTGCCGGGCATCTATCAGCTGGTGTCGGGTGAGGTCAGCATCGAAGCGATGAAGAGTGTGTCGGTCGAGGATCTCCTGGGTCGGGAGCCGATCCGGCTGGGGGATCAGACGGCGTACGGCTATCTCCAGGGGAAGACGGTGCTGGTGACCGGGGGCGGCGGCTCGATCGGGAGTGAGCTTTGCAGGCAATTGGCCGGCCAAAGGTTGCGCCAGCTGATCATTCTGGATATCTACGAAAACAATGCCTATAACATTCAGTTGGAGCTTAGAAATCAGCATCCGGCCCTGAATCTGGTGACGCTGATCGGCTCGGTCAGGGATTCGAGGAAGCTTGACCAGGTCTTTGGCCAATACAAACCGGACGTGGTCTTCCATGCGGCAGCGCATAAACATGTGCCGCTGATGGAGGATTCGCCGTGCGAAGCGATCAAAAACAATGCGATCGGGACCTATAAGACGGCTTATGCGGCAATTGCGCATGGCTGTGAGCGTTTCGTCCTGATCTCGACGGATAAGGCCGTGAATCCGACCAACATTATGGGCGCGAGTAAGCGACTAGCCGAGATGATTCTGCAGTCCTTTGCGCACATGATTCGCGAGGGGCGGATTCAGGATGTGCCGACGCTGTTTACCCATAAGCAGGAGACGGACACGCGGATTAAGCGGATTAGGGCGGGGGCGAAGACCGAGCTCGTGGCCGTGCGCTTCGGCAATGTCCTGGGGAGCAGCGGATCGGTGATTCCGGTTTTCCGTAAGCAGATTCTCAAAGGTGGGCCGGTGACCGTAACGCATCCGGAGATTATTCGCTATTTCATGACGATTCCGGAGGCAGTGTCGCTGGTGATGGAGGCCGGTGCTTATGCGAAGGGCGGCGAGATTTTCGTGCTCGATATGGGCTCGCCGGTGAAGATTGATACGCTGGCGAGGAACCTGATCAAGCTCTCCGGATTTAAGCCGGATGTGGATATTAAGGTGGAATATACCGGTCTACGGCCGGGTGAAAAGCTCTATGAAGAGAAGCTGATGGCCGAGGAAGGCCTTATGAAGACGCCGAATGAGCTGATCCATGTCGGGCTGCCGGTGCCCTTTGATGAGGACGGTTTCCTGGCGCGCATGACCGGTCTGATGCAGGCGTCGTATTCAAACGAAGACGCGATCCGGGACTATGTGTCGCAGATCGTCCCGACCTATGTGCCGGAGGGTTTGGGCGACAATATTCCGGTCGAATTGCTGAGCCAATAACACTATCGCTTACAAACTGTTCATAGATTAGACACGACTAACTCCCTTCTACCCTTCATAATTCAAGTGCAAGCAAAACTATTTAGTATAACGCATACTGGAAATTGCGTTTGTTAAATATTTGTGGCGGAGGATATGGTTTGGTAGAACGTTTAGCACAGATTGCGGAAAGAGCTTTGGCACTCCCGAAGACCCGTATTGCTGTGGCCAAAGCCGAGGACAAAGAGCTGCTCAAAGCACTGGCGGACGCCCGGACGCATGGCCTGGCGGAGGCGGTTTTGCTGGGCGATAAGAAGCGAATTCTGGAGCTAATGGAAGAACTCTCGCTTCCGGCAGATACTTTTGAAATCCAAGATCTTAATGAAGATATCCAGATCGCCAGGACCGCAGTGTCCCTGGTGACTTCCGGCCAAGCCGAAATCCTGATGAAGGGGATGGTGGATACCCGGACGCTGCTCAGGGAAGTTTTGTCGAAGGCCAGCGGCCTGAGGCAGGCGGAAGTTCTAAGCCATTTAGCGCTCTTCGAGGTGCCGACTTATCCGAAGTTATTGGGTCTAACCGATGCCGCGATCAATATCGGGCCGGGGGTGGAGGCGAAATACGCCATCATTAATAATGCGCTGCAGGTGACGGCCGCACTCGGGCTCGAGGAGACGAAGGTCGCGCTTTTGGCCGCGATTGAAAAAGTGAATCCGCAGATGTCCGCAACGGTGCATGCCGAAGCTTTGCGCGGGATGTCTTATCATGGAGCAGTAGTGGACGGGCCCTTTGCGCTGGATAATGCGGTGAGCAAGGCCGGAGCGGCCGCGAAGGGCATCGACTCGGTGGTGGCCGGCGACGCGGATATCCTGCTCGCGCCGGACATCGATGCGGGGAATATCCTATATAAGGCCCTGAACTTCCTGGCGGGAGCGCACTGCGCGGGGATTATTCTGGGGGCAAGGGCGCCGATCGTCCTGACGTCCCGGGCGGATAGTGAAGCGACGAGGTTCTACTCGATTGCTCTCGCCGTCGTCATGACGGACCACCTGAAGGAGGCAAACGATGAAGCCTAGAATTACGCTGATCAGCGGCCATTATGGCAGCGGCAAGACGGAGTTTGCGCTGAGCCTGGTGTATCAGAGATCAGTGGCCAGTGAGGCGGAGCGCCTGGTTTTGGCCGATCTGGATTATGTAAATCCTTATTTCAGAAGCCGGGAGAAAGCCGAGGAGCTCGAGGCTCAGGGGATCGAAGTGATCTCGTCCTCGCTGGGCCATCAGCTGACGCTGGATCTCCCCGCGGTGCCGGGCACGCTCTGGCAGCCGATCATGGATCCGGACACGGAACTCATTGTCGATCTGGGCGGCGACCCGTCGGGCGCCCGGGTGATCGCGACTTTTGCCTCTGAACTCAAGGCGCAAGGCTATGAGAGTCTCTTGGTCTTGAATCAGAACCGGCCGGAGACCGACACGATAGAGAAGGTCCTGCGGATGATGCAGGAGATTGAAGATGTTACAGGGCTCGCTTTCAGCGGCCTGGTGTGCAACACGCATATGCTCAATAACACAACTTATGAGGACATCGAACGGGGCTACCGTTTGGCCGAGGAGGTCTCGGAAGCTTCGGGTGTGCCGATCGCTTATCTGGCCGCAGTGCCGGATTTGCTGAGTGAGTTGCCGGCTGAATGGGTCGGCGAGCGGATCCCGATCGGGATGCATATGCGAGATGAGTGGATGTAAGAGAGTTTCCCAGATGATAAAAGTAAGTTTCGAAACCCAGCGCTGTAAGGGCTGCGGGCTATGTGTTTCAGTGTGCCCGGTCAGGATTTTGGCCATCGATAAAGACACATTGAATCAGAAGGGCTATCACCCCTCCATGATCGTGGATCAGTCGAAGTGCATCGCCTGCAAAAATTGCGCGACCCTCTGTCCGGACCAGGTGATCCGGATCGAAAAGTACGAGGAGGAGTCATGAAAGTCCTGATGAAAGGCAATGAAGCCATCGCGGCAGCGGCGATTGAGGCCGGCTGTACGTGCTTCTTCGGTTACCCGATCACGCCGCAGAACGAAATCCCTGAATATATGTCGAAGCATCTGCCGGCGCGCGGCGGGGTTTTCGTCCAGGCGGAGTCGGAGACGGCCGCGATCAATATGGTTTACGGGGCCGCCGGCAGCGGCAAGCGGGTGATGACCAGTTCGTCATCGCCGGGCATTGCGTTGAAGCAGGAAGGCATCTCGTATCTGGCAGGGGCTGAGCTCCCCGCCGTGATCGTGAACATGGTGCGTGCGGGCCCGGGGCTGGGCGGAATTCAGCCGTCGCAGTCGGATTATTTCCAGGCCACGCGGGGCGGCGGCAACGGCGATTATCGCCTTTTGGTCTACGCGCCGAGCACGGTCCAGGAGATGGCGGACCTCGTCCAGCTCGCTTTCGACAAGGCCGACCAGTACAGAAACCCCGTGATGATCATCGGGGATGGGATGCTCGGCCAGATCATGGAGCCCGTCGAGATTCGCACGCGCTCCGCTGAGGATTTGCCGGCCAAAGCCTGGGCCGCGACCGGCACCCGGGG
>CAZJTS010000069.1:0-9597 GCA_964548975.1 uncultured Fastidiosipila sp. | reverse complement strand
GAAAAGTGATCAAACTTTATATTCCTCTGGCTTATGTGGGTACAGTTGCGCTGCTGTCGCTGCTCTTCGGCGGTTTCGATATCAACTTTGTGCTCTATCAGATTCTGGGTGGTGGTTTGCTTTTCGCTGCAGTCTTTATGGCGACAGATTATGCATCCTCACCTTTGACCAACAAAGGCAAAATCATTTTCGGTATCGGTCTCGGCTTAATCACCTGTGTTATTCGCTTCTGGGGCAATCTGCCTGAAGGCGTTTCGTTCAGCATTATCATCATGAATATTCTGACACCACACATTGATAACTGGACCCGTCATCCGATTTTCGGCTCAACTAAGCACATCAAAAAGGAGGCAAAGGCATGAGTACAGAACAATCCGGAATTAAACAGCTTATAGTGCCGGCAGCTGTCCTAACTATCATCGCACTGGCTGCTGCGTTCTTTCTCGCACTGACTAATAGTTTTACAGCGCCGCTTATTGCTGAACAGGGCGATCGCATCCTGCTTCAATCCAGACAGGTTGTCATGCCTGATGCATCGGACTTTGTAGAGAAAACCGGCGATATCGAAGGCGAAAGCTTCGATTACCTGGAAGCACAGGACAGTAGCGGCAATTTAATCGGTTACCTCTTCACGAATCAGACACCCGGTTACGGTGGCCCCGTTGAGGTCATGATGGGTGTGGATACGGACGGTGTCTTAACCGGCGTTACACCTATCGGCCTGGCTGAAACTCCCGGCTACGGTATGAACGCGGCAGAACCCGAGTTCTTGGAACAATTTGAAGGTAAATCGGGTGATATCACGGCTGAGGTTTCAGGCATCAGTGGTGCTACTGTTACAAGTGCCGCCTTCCTCAACAGTGTCAATCAGGGCATGCAGCAGTTCGGATCTATTACAGGTCAGTCTGTAGGTACACCTGATCCGCTCCAGATGGCATTCCCGGATGCTGCTTCCTTCTCAGAGATGACTGTCGGAAACGTGGATGGTCAGGACTTCAATTACTATCATGCATTCGATGAAGCCGAAGAAGTTGTGGGCTACGTCATCGAAGCTGAAGGTGACGGCTATTCAGATACACCGTTGAAGGCACTGGTCGGTCTCGATCTCGAAGGCACAATCGTCGGGACAATGGCCGGTGAACACAGTGAGACACCGGGTCTCGGTTCACGCATCGAAGAAGAAGAGTTCAGAGCCCAGTTCGTCGGGCAATCTTCTGAGATCGCCTCAGTCGATGCTATCGGTGGTGCGACGAAATCCAGTGAAGGTTATCTGGAAGCAGTCAATACCGCTCTAACCTATCTCGATGGTGTTGAAGCGCCTAAAGATCCGCGTTTAAGTGTAGTCCCCGAGGCGGCTACATTGTCAGAGGAAATGACCGCAAGCGCTGATGATGGTGAATTCACTTATTTCGAAGCGCTGGATGATGCGGGTGCAGTCGTCGGCTACATTATGGAATCTGAAGCTGATGGTTATTCAGACGAGACACCGATTAAGATTCTTGTAGGTCTCGATGCTCAGGGAACTATCCTCGGTTCAAAGGTAATCGAACATGGTGAAACCCCTGGACTCGGTTCCGGCATCGAAGAGGATACTTTCAGAGAGCAGTTCGTCGGTCAGTCAGGTACCGTTGACTCAGTGGATGCGATCGGTGGCGCTTCTGAATCCAGTGAAGGTTATATGGACGCCATCAATCTGGCACTAAGCCGCTTTCAAGCCATCGAGGGAGGTGCAAACTAATGAAAGAGAAAAAGAATTTCTATGGTGAAGTCTTCACTAGAGGACTGATTAAGGAAAATCCCATTTTCCGCTTAGTACTCGGAATGTGTTCTGTCCTGGCAATGTCTACCAGCCTGACAGCCGCCTTTGGTATGAGTATTTCCGTTATCGTGGTCATGCTGTGTTCCAATGTCGTCATCTCCTTACTCCGTAAGGTCATCCCTGATCAGGTCAGGATACCGGCCTATATCATTGTTATTGCCGCATTCGTTTCCATGGTACAGCTGCTGCTCCAGGCGCTCTTGCCGGACATTTACGATCAGCTGGGTATCTACCTGCCGCTAATCGTCGTTAACTGTATTATTCTGGGCCGTGCGGAAGCTTTCGCAAATAAGAACACCGTACTGGCTTCGGCAATCGACGGACTGGGTATGGGCGTAGGTTACATGTTCGCTCTCATGTCCATTGCGGCCATTAGAGAGTTCTTCGGTGCCGGCACACTGTTCGGCATGGAGATCATTCAGGATGGTGTTGCTAATGTCGGTCTGTTCATCGTTCCTGCCGGTGGCTTTATTGTTCTGGGCGTCCTGATGGCCGTCTGGAATAAGTGGGCCGAGAGCAAGGGCCAGCCTAAGGCCGGTGAAGACTGCCAAGGCTGTCCTGCCGTAGGTCGTTGCCATCGTGTGATGGCCGAACTGGAAGCGAAAGAGGAGGGGAAGTAAACAATGAATCTCTTAAGTTTGCTCTTTGTTACTATACTCGTAGAGAACTACGTATTTATTAAGTATCTGGGTATCTGCCCCTTCTTAGGCGTTTCTAAGAAGCTCAATACAGCCATGGGCATGAGCATCGCGGTTATCTTTGTTATGGTGCTGGCCTCAGCCGTCACCTGGCCGATCAACCGCTATGTCCTGGTAGAGTACAATCTGGAATATCTTCAGACGTTGATTTTCATTCTGGTTATCGCGTCCCTCGTTCAGTTGGTCGAGATCTTCCTGAAGAAGTACATCAAAACCCTTTACAACGCACTGGGGATCTTCCTTCCTCTTATCACCACCAACTGTATCGTGCTTGGTGCGGTAGTTGTGAATGCAAGCAATGCCTATTCGTTCCCCGAAGCCATAGTCAATGCGCTCGGTGGCGGACTCGGCTTTATGCTGGCCATGTTTATGTTCAGCGGCATCCGTTCCCGGATCGACCAGTCTGAGATCCCGAAATTCTTCCAAGGCTTGCCGGTTACTCTGGTAGCGGCCGGCTTGGCAGCACTTTCGTTCCAAGGCTTTGTCGGAGTCGCCGACAATCTCTTCAAGTAAGGAGGCGCGTTATGAATGATATTTTATTTGCTACTGCTTTTACCGGTGGTGCGGGTCTCGTGCTCGGTGCGATTCTGGCTATCTTTGCCAAAGTCATGGCCGTCCCGGTCGACAGCCGTCAGGCGGACCTCAGAGAAATGCTCCCCGGCGCTAACTGCGGCGCCTGTGGACACACCACCTGTGACGGCTATGCCTCAGCTTTGGCCGATGGTTCTGAACCGCTCACACATCTCTGTACACCGGGTGGCGCTGAGACTGCGGTCAATATCGCAAGCTATCTCGGTACTGAAGTCGGTGATGTGAAACCCACTACCGCAATGGTGATGTGCCAAGGCAGTCTCGATGTCACGGCCAAAAGAGCGCAGTATGTTGGCGTCAATACTTGCTCAGCGGCCAGTCAGATTGAGGGCGGAGACCAGGAATGTCGCTACGGCTGTCTCGGCTATGGGGACTGTGTGAATGTCTGTCAGTACGATGCCATTCATGTCGTTAACGGCGTGGCCATCGTTGATCCGGCAGCTTGCACGTCCTGCATGATGTGTATCAATATTTGTCCTAAGAGAATTATTGAACTGCTTCCTATGGAGCAGCCGGAATCTATGGTGCTTTGTCATAATGAGGACAAAGCTGCGGGTGCGAACAAGGTTTGTAAGGTGTCCTGTATTGCCTGTAGACGTTGTGTGAAAGCCTGCCCTGAGCAATGTATTGATATGGTCAATAACCGTGCGGTCATTGATTACCCGCGTTGTACCAATTGCGGTAAGTGTCAGGAAGTCTGCCCGCATGACTGTATCCTTTCGCTCTATCCTTCCGGTATTCCTGCGCCGGCAAGCGCTGAAGTTTCCGCATAGTGAAAAAAGATTCTAGAGTAAAATCAGCTACAAGTCCCGCCCTGGTTAACAGGCGGGACATTCTCATCATCGGGGCCTTGGTGCTTGTCCTGGGGCTCTGGATGCTCTGGTCTTACGTGATCGCTCCGAGGCTTGACTCGAATTCTGAGCTTAGCTATGCTTGGATTTATCATGATAATGACCTTATCGAGAAGTTTGCTTTGGATGGGACTGTGAGGCAATGGGACGTTGAAGTTCCCGGCCATCCGGAGATCCGGATGACGATTGAGACCACAGCAGATCGGCGTATTATGGTGACTGAAGCGAACTGTCCCGACAAGGTCTGTATCAATACGGGGAAGGTATATATGGATGGCCAAAGTATAGCCTGTCTACCTAACCACGTCATTATTAAGATCGGAACAGAGCACTCCTCCGGGGGGGCGGGGCTGGATGGATGAAAGACGCAACTAAAAGGCAGAGAGTCAACGAAAGAAACAGAATAACGATGCTGGTGCTGAGAGCGATTCTCTTGGCGCTTTCATTTCTTCTCAGTGCCTTAGATCACAGCCTGCCGGGATTCATACCGGGTGTTCCGGGGATGTCCTTGGGTTTGGCGAACATTGTGGTCCTCTTTGCCATCGTCTTTCTCAGCAGTAAAGATGCTTTGGCCATCACCGTGACGAAGAGTATCTTTGTCTTCTTTATGCGGGGTCCTGTAGCATTTATATTAAGTATCTCAGGCGGTCTTTTGGCCGTTATTGTACAGATCTTGCTCTGGAAGCTGAGCCGCAAGAAGGTGTCCCTCATACTTATGTCGGCAACCGGCGGCCTGACCCATAATCTGGGGCAGATTATCGCGTATGCTCTTTATGCCCAGGTGAGAATCTGGATACTCTTGCCGCCCTTAGCCATAATGGGTTTAATAACGGGTACAGTGACGGCTATTATTCTCAAAGCCATCTATCCTTATATGGAGCGTTGGTTTCGTACACATCGTCCCTATGAAGGTGAAGGCACTCAATGACCAAAAAAACGGGATCTATCGTCCTTTCATTACTGCTTGCCTGTGTCTTGGCTTTATCAGCCTGTGAGGCTAAGCAGGAAGCGGCGGCTGAAGCCAGAAATATTCAATGGTTTCAGTATTTTGATACAGTGATTCAGATTACGGTCTTTACCGAAAGCGTAGAGAAGTTCACTCAGTTGTCATCTGACCTCGAAGCCGAAACTCTGATCTGGCACGAGCTCCTGGATAAGTATCAAAGTTATCCTAATGTCAACAATGTCCATACCCTTAATGAGCGGGCGGGCAGGGAACCTGTCGAAGTTGACCCTAAGTTGATCGACATCCTCCAGTTCGGCAAAGAGATTCATCAGAAGTCTAATGGCCAGACTAATATTGCTCTGGGGACACTGACCGATCTTTGGCAAAGTTACCGTGATGCTGCTGATGAGTCCAAGCAGGGAGAGCTGCCCACCGAAGCTGAACTTACAGAAGCCTCAAAACACATTGATATTAATGACCTGATCATCGATGAAGCTGAGAATACAGTCTTCTTCGCTGATCCTGAGCTCAAACTCGATCTCGGCGCCATTGCTAAGGGCTATGTCACAGAATGGACCAAGGAGTGGTTACTGGAGCAAGGCTTCAGCAGCGTACTGTTGAATTATGGGGGGAACCTCCATGCTCTGGGCGCTAAACCGGGAGATGAGTCTTGGAAACTCGGCATTAAGAATCCTCCTGAAGGGACTGAAGCGCCTTCTGAAGACATCCTGAAAGTTTTACTCGTCAAAGACCAGAGTGTCGTCACGTCAGGTAATTACGAGCGTTATTATCTTGTCGGGGAGAGACACTTAAACCATATTATTGATCCTGATACGGCGTATCCGGGCAACTTATTCCGTCAAGTTTCTTTGGTGGGACCTAACTCAGCTTGGGGTGATGCGCTAAGTACAGCGCTCTTTAATCAGACGATTGAAGAAGGTCAAGCGATGCTGGAGAGTTTCCCGGGCATGGCTGCCTGCTGGGTGACGCTCGATGGCGAGCTGGTGCACAGCGACAACTGGTCGTCCGTAGTGACAGAGAATGGGCGCTAGATCCGGGTTTTGGCCTCGGTCATAAGGGCAAGTTTTCGGAAGAAATATATAGCGAAGGGGATAGCCGTCGCCGCGCTGAGTACGTCTGCGATCGGTTGGGTGAGCAAGACGCCCTGAAGCCTCAGGAGTCTCGGGAGCACGAGAACCAGAGGGAAGAAGAAGACGCCCTGACGCAATGTAGCAAGTAATAGAGCACCTCTGGCTCGCCCGGAAGATTGATAGAGCATATTGGTAATAATCAGAAAAGGCTGGGTGACGAAGCTGGCACTCTGCAGACGCAAAGCAAATGTGCCGATAGCGACTACGGCCGGATCCGGCTGAAATAATCGGATCATCTGCGGCGCCAAAATGAATAAGATCAAGGCAATTGCTGTTGTTAGGACAAGGGTCAGTTTCACAGTGAATGTATAAGCTTCCTTAACTCTCTTATATTGTCCTGCGCCAAAGTTATACCCGACAACCGGCTGGAAGGCCTGGCCGGATCCGATGATCACTGCGATAAAGAGACTCGCTACCCGGCCGATGATGGTGAGCGCAGCAACTGCCGGATCCCCGAAACTCGCCGCGCGGTTGTTAATCACCATAACTGCGAGGCTGCCTAGGCCCTGGCGTAGGAAAGAGGAGATGCCGATCGAAAGGATCAATTTATAGAGATAAGGTTCTCGGGAAATGTGCCGAGGTCTGAGCCTCAAGATGCTCTTCCGCTCGACCATAGCAGCCAAAATCGAGAAACTCACGAACTGGGAGATAATCGTTGCGATCGCCGCACCTGAGATCCCTAAGCCCAGAACAGAGATGAAGAAAGGATCAAGAAAGATATTCAGGATTCCTCCGAAAGTTAGACCCACCATGGCTTTGCGGTTCAATCCTTGAGATCTGAGGAGATTGTTCATTACGAATGAACCGGCGATGAAGGGTGAGCCCAGCAGAATGAATTTGGCATAGTCGAAGGCGTAGGGGAGGATCGAATCGGTTGCCCCCAGGAGCTTCAGTAAGGGCGTAAGAAACGCGAAACTGATCGATGAAAAAATGATGTTGGCGATCAGACAGGTGAATAGAGCACTGCTGGCGGTTTTGTTGGCCATCTCGCTGTCCTGGGCGCCGAGGTAACGGGAGATAAGAGAGTTCGCACCTTGACCGAAAGTGAAGGCAATCGCTTGAATGATCATCATGATGGGGAAGACGATGCCCACGGCGCCACTTGCTGCAACACCTAATTCACCGACAAAGTAGGTATCGGCCATGTTGTAGATGGCTGATACTAGCATGGATAGTACAGAGGGTACGGCTAGATTCTTGATTATCTTCGGGATCGAGCCCTTCAGCATGGTCTCGTATTGGGTATCGGTCCTGGGTGTTTCCGCTCGGGAATCTGCTTTTTTCAACTCTTCACCTCGTTTAGTCATAGCTAGATGATAGCAGATTTAGGACCAAAGGCTCACCTGAAAGAGAAATGCTGTGGCGGGTCCGGTTTGCGGTATAATTGATCCAAAGTCAAGGGAGATGCCATATGTCTATTTGCCTTTATCTCGTTATTCCATGTTACAACGAAGAAGACGCCCTACCGATTACCGCACGCCGAATCGATGAAAAAATGCTGGCGCTTCAAGCTGAAGGTCTTATCCATTCGAAGTCGCGTGTGCTTCTGGTGAATGATGGCTCTAAAGACCGAACGTGGGAGATCATCCGTGAGCTGAATCAGAATAACGTACTTTTTGCCGGGGTCAATCTGACCCGAAACCGCGGGCACCAGAACGCGCTTTTGGCCGGCCTCATGACAGCAAAGAATTACTGCGATGCTGCCATCTCTATGGACGCGGATCTGCAGGATGATATCGATGCGATCGATGATATGCTGCATAAATTCCAACAGGGCAATGACATTGTCTACGGCGTGAGAACCGCTAGAGAAAAGGATACGTTCTTCAAGCGCTTTACTGCCCAGACCTATTACAAACTGCTTCATGCCTTAGGGGCAAATGTGATTTATAATCACGCGGATTATCGACTGATGAGTAGACGGGCACTCGAGGCTTTGGCCGAGTTCAAGGAAGTAAACCTCTTCTTGCGCGGTTTAGTTCCGATGATCGGCTACCCGACCGCGATCTCCTATTATGACCGTACTGAACGTGTTGCTGGTGAGAGTAAATATCCTCTACGAAAAATGTTGAGCTTTGCCGGAGAGGGGATTACCTCACTCTCGACGAAACCGATCAAGTTTATTACAAGGCTGGGCTTCTTCGTTTTCTTGGCAAGTATTGCAATGCTTATTTATTCAGTCGTGCGTTATTTTCAAGGACAAACAGAAGCGGGATGGGCGAGCCTTATTGTCTCGCTCTGGGCCATCGGCGGTTTAATACTTCTGGCCATCGGTGTGATCGGCGATTATATCGGGAAGATATATCTGGAGACGAAGGAGCGACCACGTTATCTGATTCAGGAGATCCTTATGCAGCAGGAGCCGGACGATCAGGCATGACTTATGCGTGGTTTTATTGTGCTGATTTTACTGTATAATGGCTAGGTGATTAAGCATGGGGAGCTCTCGTGCTTGGAAGGAACGGAACTAAATTATGGCGCAAACACGCAATCGGACAATGGGAATTATTATCTCGCTTTTGCTGGCAGTAATTTCCGGTTTTTTTGTTTTCAATGTTTATCGTAGCGGTTTTTTCCCCGTTAAGTATATCCTCGTCTTGGCAGTTGTCGTCTTTCTGATCAATGTCCTGGTTGACTGGTTACTGATCAGTCGAGGAAGGGTCTGGAAGAAAGCTATCGCAGTCTTTTTGGCTGTTGTCATGTGCTTCGGCTTTGTCGCCGGCGGCTCATTTATCGGCAAATTGAATCGTACCGTAGAAGAGGTCAATGAGCCGATTGATGACGAGGCAAGCTATTCTGTCATTGTCAGACAGGATGATCCCCTCCGGGATGCGGCATCTGTTCAGAATGTGCCGCTAGGCGCCTGGGAAAGCGCTGACTTCAATAAAATCACTTCGCTCTTGCCGAATAATTCCGGTGCCAAACTTAACACCTACATCAGTTACATCGATCTGGCGAATGCGCTGTATGCGGATGAAGAAAGAGTGATCTTTTTCGATGAAGCCTTTAGAGATGTCATACTGGATGTACTGCCGGACTTCAATCAGGAAACGAGAATTCTCGCAGCTGCTGATCCGAACCTCATGAACTATGTTCTGACTCCAACGCCTTCACCCGATGATGTGGAATATCCGGATCCGGTTTTCCCTGATGAGACTCTGCCGGAAACAGATCCTTTAGATCCCTCAGAAACAGATCCGTCAGACCCCGAAAGCACAGACGTGCCCGGTGGTACCGATGTTATAGACTCAACCGATCCCACGGCAGAATCGCCTGACCGACCGGCACCGGGTCCGACAGAGCGTCCTGACACCACGAATCCGGGCGGTCCTGATGTGGAGGAACCCGGCGGGAACAGACCGGCGCCGACATTAGCACCTGAAGAGGTTGTCCCACCTGAATCCGAGCCGGTAGTGACCTATCCGAGTTCGTCAGCCGGTGGCCAAAGTCCCTTTATCATTTATATTTCCGGTACGGACTCGGCCGGAGGAATCAATATGCGCGGCCGCTCCGACGTCAATATCGTCATTGCTGTGAATCC
>CAZJTS010000068.1:0-9865 GCA_964548975.1 uncultured Fastidiosipila sp. | reverse complement strand
TAAATGTTACGTTATTTCTGGGGCTTACCCTTGCAAACGGGGGATAAGGTTTTCAGTTCGCCCGAATTTTTCGAAGTCGACCTTTAGTTACTGAGCCTACTCTTCACTACCTTCAAGATTACTCGAAGCCGCCAACAAAGCCCGATCCTCAAAGTAATCAATCTTCATTGCCCGCTTGACCCGTGCCAGGGTCCGGGCGGCTTTTTCGCGGGCAGTGGCTGTGCCTTTCACAAGCATGTCGTAGACGGCGCCGGGGTCTTTGGCCAAAGCTTCGCGCCGTTCACGGATCGGGCCCAGCACTTCCTGGAGCACTTCGTTCAGGAAGCGTTTGACTTTGACATCGCCCAGGCCGCCTCGCGTGTAGTGGGCCTTGAGCGCTTCGAGGTTCTGATACTCGGGCAAGTGGCGCGCGAAGTGATCGTCCGTGGAGAAGGCATCGAGATAGATGAAGACGGGGTTATCCACCACATTACCGGGATCTTCAACTCGCAGGTGATTCGGGTCAGTGTACATGCTCATGACTTTTTTCTTGATAGTGTCCGCAGTATCGGCGAGGTAGATGCAGTTGCCGAGTGACTTGCTCATTTTGGCCATGCCGTCAGTGCCTGGGAGGCGGAGGCTGGCCTTATTCTCAGGCAAGAGAATCTCAGGCATGACGAGCGTCTCGCCGTAGATGTGATTGAAACGCTGGACGATTTCGCGGGTCTGTTCGAGCATCGGGGCTTGATCTTCTCCGACCGGGACCGTTGTGGCGTCGAAAGCCGTGATATCCGCTGCCTGGCTGATCGGGTAGGTGAAGAAGCCAACCGGGATGCTGGCCTGGAAGTCGCGCATTTGGATTTCAGACTTGACGGTTGGGTTGCGGGAGAGGCGAGCGACCGTGACGAGGTTCATGTAGTAGGCGGTGAGCTCATAGAGTTCCGGGATCTGTGACTGGATGAACATGTGGCTTTTGGCCGGATCCAGACCGACCGCGAGGTAGTCGAGCGCAACCTCCATGATGTTGCTGCGAACCTTCTCCGGCTGGTCAGCGTTGTCGGTCAGCGCCTGTGCGTCAGCCAGCATGATATAGATCTCGCTGAACTCGCCACTGTTCTGTAACTCCACGCGACGACGCACCGATCCGACGTAATGGCCGATGTGAAGCTGACCGGTTGGACGGTCACCGGTAAGGATGATTTTGTTCATTTATGCCCCCTGAGTGCTTAGGTAATTTTCCTTATTATATAGCAAAAAGGCCAAAATGGCGTCCTTATGAAACAACGAGCTCGCCTATCTTGTGGGAAAATCGGTATATAATTGCGGCCAGCAGAGAGAGGATGTCTCATGGAAGGTTATGAACTGACTAATCACAAAGCAATACCGATCATCAATTCCCTAAGCGATGAAGACTATGCGCAGATCCGCCAGCGTGTGCGAATTCACGCGGTGCCGAAGGGAGACGTGATTTTCCAGAGCGGTGAACCCGCCATGTATATGTACATTCTCTACCGAGGCTCCATGAAGATCTCGAGCCACATGGCTGCGGGTCGAGACCAGATACTATACATATATAAGAAGGGCGATTTCATCGGCGGTTTCAATCTGCTTTTCGGCGACTACTACGCTTACACCGCGGTGGCGCTGGAAGATTCCTTTGTGGTCACAATCACCTTGCAGGACTTCAAGAATGTACTGCTTCACAACAACGAAGTGCTCCAGCATATACTCGCGATGTCCTACGAGCGAATCCGTTTCTCCGAGGCCCTGATTGACGTGCTGTCTACCCAGAATGCCGATCAGCGTGTGGCCAAAGTCCTGCTCAAGCTCTCTGAACGCTTCGGTACGGAAACCGATGAAGGCATCCATATTCGCCTGAATCTGAACAGGGAGGAGATGGGCTCCTACGCCGGTGTGACCCGCGAAACGATGAGCCGTAAGATCCATCAGTTCGAGGATGAGGGCCTACTTCGTAACCTCCCTAAAGGCGAAATCCTCGTGCTCGACCTGGAAGGCATCAGGGAGAAAATCAGCTGGTAATTGTACCGGCGACTGTTTCAATACTTTCAATCAATCGGCGATACGTCGGCGAAGCTAACTTCCCGGGATGATAAACCAGGTGGTTTTCGTTCTCCATTTCAAGTCCGGGGACCGAGACTTCGATAATCTCGCCTTCAGCTAATTCTGTCTCGACCAAAACCCGAGGCAAAACCGAGTACCCGAGACCCTGCTTGACTGCTCGGATCAGGACCTGAGAATTGATGCTCGTCCATTCGGGTTCAATGCGGATGCCGTGCAGAAGTAGCGAACTATCCAAAATATCCCTGATCGCGCTCCCTTTCTCGCGGAGCAGCCAAGGCTGAGCTACGAGTTCTTCCAGGCCCAGCGAGGGCTGACCTCTGGGTGGTCCGATAAGCACCATGCGATAAACCGAGAGGGTCCGATGCGTCAGTGAACTATTCTGCAGCACGCCCTCGATCAGACCCAGGTCGATTTCGTGATTAATGAGTAATTGTTCAATGCGCTCGGCATTGGCGACGCGGACCGGGGTTGGCGTGTCGGGGTAGGTTTTGCGGAAGCTGTCGATGGCTTTGGCCAAAACAAAGCTCGCCAGCGTAATACTGGACCCTATGCGAATCGGCGAGGTCTCCTCCAAGGAGAGAATGTCAGTATCCAACTGATCGTAAAGCTCCAGAAGTTGATGGACGCGGCCGAGGAAGCGCTTACCCGTTTCATTCAGGTGGATGCGACGACCGATTCGGTCAAATAATTGAACACCTAGGTGTGCTTCGAGTTCAGCAATCGCCGCCGAGACGGCCGGCTGACTGATGAAAAGGGTTGTGGCAGCTTCAGTTACACTACCCTGAGTGGCGACGGCCTGAAAAATACGTAAATGGCGCAGATTCATGGCAACTCCTATATAACCTATTAATGATGATTATCATTTACTATTAGTATTATCATTATACTTCTGAATGCGTTTTAATAGGTGTCTTAGGAGATTTTATGAAACGTTATTGGGATATTTTTCGGATCACTTTTTCGATCAGCGCTTTCACTTTCGGAGGTGGTTATATTGTTATTCCGCTGATGCGACGTTACTTCGTGGAAGGACTTGCTGTGCTTAGTGATGAAGAGCTGATGGATATGGCGGCTGTGGCACAGTCTACGCCCGGAGCGATTGCTGTAAACCTCGCCGTACTGATCGGCTATCGGGTGGGCGGGATTGCCGGGGCGATCTTGGCTTGCCTCGGAACCATCATGCCACCGATCGTCATTCTTTCTGTAATCGCGCTCTTCTATAAACAATTCCGAGATAACCGGATCGTGGGGTTTGTGCTGAAGGGTATGGAAGCCGGGGTCGCGGCGACGATTGTGGATCTCTTGATCGATATGAGCCGTACGATATTCAGACAGAGAAACTGGCTTTTGACGCTACTGGTACCGCTGACTTTCGTGGCGAGTTTTATTTTCAGAATCAATGTTTTCCTGATCATAGTACTGACAGCGGTCGTGTGTGTCGGCCAAAGTCTCCTGATGCGTCGGAAGGCGGTGTAGCGGATGTTCTGGCAATTGATCTGGAGTTTCCTGAAGATCGGCATGGTCAGCATCGGTGGGGGCTATGCGATTATTCCCTTGATTCAGGAACAGGTGGTCCACGGCTTTCAATGGCTGACTTTGCAAGAATACAGTGACATGATTACGATCTCACAGATGACGCCGGGGCCACTCGTAGTCAACATGGCTTCCTTTGTGGGTGTGCGTTTGGCAGGTGTACCCGGCGCGATCTTTGCGACAATAGCCAGTGTGTTGTCCGGTTTTATCCTGTCGATTGTGCTCTACCGCTTTTTTCAGCGCCACAGCGGGATCAGCTATGTGGCGAATGTATTAAACGGACTTCGCTCAAGTTCGACGGGACTAATTGCATCAGCTGCCGGATCGATCTTGGTGCTGGCCTTCTTCGGTACAGCGGGAACAGTGTCAATGTCTGTATTGAATCCTCTGGCTGTGGTGATGTTTGTTATTGCGCTTTATATCCTAAGACGTTTCAGGCCAAATCCCTTGTTTGCGATTTTGGGCTCGGGACTGGTTGGTCTTGTGGTGTATGGGTTGGGATAGGGAGGTATTTTTAGATATGCACGAAACATTCCTTTTATCCAATGTTTCGCGCAGAAATAGAAACGCACTAATCTGGAACTGAAGTTCTGGTGGACATAGGTAAAAAGCGATTTTAGCCAATAGCGCACAACTTCCAATCCACTCCCTCTCCGCCTCTCCACCGAAAAAGTTTTATTTGACCGCCCCCTAAAGAAACCTTATAATTACCAAATGCAAGCGTGATGTGCCCATAAGTGATCACATCCAAACAACGCGGGAGAGAGGGGTGAAAGAGATGTCAGAAATTCATGTTAAAGACAATGAGACTTTGGATAGTGCTCTGCGTCGTTTTAAGCGCTCAATCGCACGCTCCGGTGTACTGGCTGAGGTCCGTAAAAGAGAACATTACGAGAAACCCAGCGTCAAGAAGAAAAAGAAATCAGAAGCTGCTCGTAAGAGAAAGCACTGATGCCTAAGAAAGCCTAATCATGAGTACGTTAAAAGAACAGTTAGCCTCGGACTTCAAGTCTGCGATGAAAGAGAAGGATCTCTTGCGTAAAGAGATCATCAAACTGGTGCGAGCCTGTGTATTGCAGATCGAGAAAGATGAGCAGATCGAAGCGGATGATCAGACGGTCATCCAGGTGGTACAGAAAGAAGTCAAGAAGCGCCGCGAACTTCTTACTGAGATCGGAACCGAACGTGCGGACCTCAGCGAGAAAGCGGAAGCCGAAATGGCAATTCTGGAAGCCTATCTCCCGGCGCAGCTCTCTGAAGCTGAGCTGGAAGCGATCGTGCGTTCTAAGGTTGATGAGCTGGGCGCCACTTCCATGAAAGACATGGGCCGTGTCATGAAGGCAGTTTTGCCGGAAGTTCAGGGTCAGGCGGATGGCGGTGACGTAAGCCGAATTCTGAAAAGTATTCTTGGCTAGGGAATTTTACTTAAGCTGCAAAGCCTCCTTCGGGGGGCTTTTTTTGTACAAGGAGAGATAAGATGGATATGGAACTTCGATTCACCGTTCAGGAGGATGACCTCGCGGACGTAATGCGTTCGGGTGATCTGGCTGTGTTGGCGACGCCCCGGGTTTTGGCCTGGCTGGAGGAGTGCTGCTGGCGAAGCGTGATTGAGTTACTTGGCGAAACGGAAACGACCGTTGGGACGAAGGCGGATCTCGAGCACTTGGCGGCCTCGCCCTTAGGCGCTCAGGTCACCTGCAAAGCTAAGTTACTGGAGCGAGACGGCAAGCGCCTCATCTTTGAAGCCGAGGCGGAGGGCAATGGCAAGATTTTGGCCAAAGGCCGGTTCGAACGCTTCATCGTAGAGCGTGAGCGCTTCCTCGGGAAGCTGGCACAAAAGTGAGCAGGTTTTTGGCCTGATTCTGCTCCCGTATCGTAAGATCGGGTGGTAATATGAAGCCACGGAGGGGAAGATGAGTATTGAAGCCGGGGGCATGAAACGTATTGTGGTGAAGGTCGGCACGTCGACTTTAACTTATCCGAGCGGGCAGCTTAATTTGCGCCGGTCGGAGAAGCTGATCCGGGTGCTCGCGGATCTGGCGAACCGAAGTTATGAGCTCCTGCTTGTTTCATCCGGGGCGATAGCGGTGGGCATGGGCAAGCTCGGGCTGATCGAGAGGCCGACGGATACCCCGAGCCTGCAGGCCTGTGCGGCGGTGGGGCAGTGTGAGCTGATGTACTACTACGATAAACATTTCGGTGAGTATAACCGCACGATTGCGCAGGTCCTTCTCACCGCGCAGGATGTCCGGGACGAAGTGGACAGCCGGCACATTGTGAATACGCTGGAGCGTTTGTTGTCGGCGAAAATCCTGCCGATCATCAATGAGAATGACACGGTGTCTGTCAATGAGATTCTGCACGGCGATAACGATCGGCTCTCAGCCGAAGTCGCCAGACTGATCTCGGCGGACGGCTTGGTGATGCTGTCGGATATCGACGGCTTTTACGATAGCGATCCCCGAGGCAATGAAAATGCGCAGCTGCTGGATCGGGTGCCGATCAGGGCAGAGGCGCTGGAAGCGATGGTTGAGGGTTCCGGCAGTGCTCTCGGAACAGGTGGCATGCGCACGAAACTGGAAGCCGCCAGGATCGCGGTTCCGGCGGGTGTGCGCACCTTCGTGCTCAACGGCTCGGATCCCGAGATCCTTTATGATCTTTTGGATCGGGAGACGGTGGGCAGTGAATTCGTGGAGGGCTTATGAGCGTTAGAGAACAGGCACAGCGAGGGAAACGCTGCTGGGAGAACGCCCCGGCGGGCGGTAAACGAGACGACGTCTTAAGGCGGCTTGCACTACGTTTAAGCGAGCGGGAAGCAGAGATTCTTCAGGCCAATCAGGCAGATCTGGAGCGCGAGACCGAGCTACATCAAGCGATGCAGGATCGACTTCGCCTGACACCGGCCAGGATAAAGGCCATGGCGGAGGGGCTCCGTGAGGTGGCGGATTTACCGGATCCTCTGGGTCAGGTGCAGATGGACCGGACGCTGGCCAACGGGCTTAGGATCACGAAAGTGACCGTGCCTCTGGGTCTCGTGGGCATCATCTACGAAGCGCGGCCGAATGTCACGATTGAAGCCGGTTCACTGGTGTTCAAGGCCGGCAATGCCGTGCTGCTGCGTGGGGGCTCCGCTGCACGCTGCAGTAACGAGGTTTTGGTCGGGCTCTTTCGTGAGGTGCTTAGCGAGATGGGACTGGAAGCGGATCTGGTCCAGCTTTTGGCCGATTCGAGTCGGGAAGCCGGCCACGAGCTGATGCGTTGCCATGAGTTCGTCGACGTCCTGATCCCCCGGGGCGGCCCCGGCCTGATCCGTCAGGTGGTGGAAGAGGCGCGCGTACCCGTGATTCGGACCGGCGAGGGGAACTGTCATTTGTATGTGGATGAATTCGCAGATCTAGCAATGGCTGAGGCGATCCTGGCCAATGGCAAGCTGCAGCGGCCATCGGTGTGTAATGCGACCGAGACGCTCCTGGTCCATCAGGCGATCGCAGAGGATTTCCTGCCGCGGATCGCAGGGCTCTGTGAGCTCCGTGTTTGTGAGCGATCGTCAGATTATGTGTTGGGGATACCGGCTGTCGAAGCGGACTTCGCAACGGAGTTCAATGACCTGGTTTTGGCCGTGAAGGTCGTGGACGATCTGGACGAAGCGATTCAGCACATCCGGCACTACGGCACAGGCCATTCCGAAGCGATCGTCACTACCGATCCGGCCAAAGCCGAGCACTTCCTCAACAGCATCGATGCGGCGGCCGTCTACGTCAATGCGTCGACGCGTTTCACGGATGGGGGACAGTTCGGCTTCGGCGGTGAACTCGGGATCTCCACCCAGAAACTTCACGCGCGCGGGCCCATGGGGCTCGATGCTTTGGTTTCTTATAAGTATAAGATCTACGGGAAAGGGCAGGTTCGAAGCTAGTCCTTCTGGAGCAAAGCCATCGCCACGCGCCGGCTCGCATAGCTGAGCAGGGCGAAGCGCAGGGCGGCTTGGGCGTCGGGTTCTGTGTCCAGCATCCCGGCGACCGCAGTCAGTGCCTGATCGAGTTGATCTTCGAAGAGGCCGTAGCCTTTGGCCGTTTCAGTGTGTAAATCGAGCTCCTCGAAAAGCACCTGGCAAAGCTGGATCGGCAGCACTTCCTTCAGTACCATCAGCATGTTCAGTTCAGCGATATGTTCGCGATTATAGCGCTTGCCGTTGGGCCTCGGGATAATCTCCTGCTTGATATAATTATTCACCATCGACTTCGTCAGGCCGGTCTCCGGATCGCCGAAAATCTGTTGACGATTGACATAGCTCAGAAGCTGGTCCATGTAGAGGTCGAGATCCGGAAACTGCTCCCAGGCGGCGGGGCGCTGGTCTTGTAAAATCTGTTCGAGCTTATCCATTCTTATCTCCTTCGCTTTTTAAGTAGAGTTTAACAGTTTACTGTTGACATTACGATAACCATGAAATATAGTTTTAATAACTACATTGTAGGGGAGGATCGAAGATGCTTCAACAATTTATGGATAAAGAGACTTTGGCCAGCGACTGGCTGGTGCTGGGCGATTCCGTCAGCAAAGGCATCGTGCTCGACGAAGAGCGCGGGCGCTATCAGCAGACGGCGCAGAGCTTCATTGATCTCGTTGCCGGGAAGGTCGGCGCCACGGTCAAGAACCTGTCCATGTTCGGAGCAACCGTGAAGAAAGGTATCAGCCTGCTGGATCGCCATAAACAGGATTTACCGTCCTCGGGGCTCGCAATCCTCGAATTCGGCGGCAATGACTGTGATTATCTCTGGCCCGAAATCTCAGAGAATCCTGTGGCCGAGCATCAGCCGAATGTGCCGTTCGAGAATTTTCAGAACCTCTATAAGGAGCTGATTCGCAAAGTAAGAGATATCGGCCTGACGCCGGTCCTCGTAAGTCTGCCGCCCCTCGATGCCGATCGCTATTTCGACACCCTGTCACGTAAACTGAATAAGGAGAACGTCCTGAAATGGCTCAACGGAACGACCCGCACGATCTACCAATGGCACGAAGCCTATAACGCGACCATCGCGGATCTGGCCCTCGAGATGAATGCCCTCTATGTCGACATCCGCCAGCCCTTCCTTCTGAGCGGCAAGCCTCAGGACTACATCTGCTCGGACGGGATCCATCCGAATGAGCGGGGGCACAATCTCATCGCCGATTTTTTGGCCAAAAGACTGAGCATCTACACACAAGCCGAAAGAGCCTAGAGCCTGATCACAAAGTCTGCAGCTGCTTCAATATCGAAAGCTGCGAAATATTGCTCCTCAAGTGGAACCCAGAGATCGGCAAAAGTCTGCACGAGCTCCGGGTTTCTTGCTGTGAGCCGGGCCAGCTGAGTCGCGGGGTCCACATCCACGAAAACACTCAGGTCATAATAACGGCCGAAGCGAGGCGAGAGGCTGTATGAGCCTTCGATAATCGTGAGGGGCGCTCTGCTGATCTCCCGTCCGCCCTTGAAGTCCATGATACCGCAGTCAAAAATCCGGTAACTGAACGCGCTGCCCACGTGATCCACCACCTCGGCCTCGAAACGCGCATAATCCACATTGCCACCCGGTTCAGCTAGGCGCTCGGGCGTACGCATGTCAGGTGGGAGGAAGAAATCATCCATATAGATCACACTGCTCGGCCAAAGCCCGGCTAGCTCACGCGCCAACGTAGACTTACCGGAACCCGCCCGACCGTCGATCGCAAGGATGCAGGGGAGGCGCTCATCAATCGCCTTGATCAGATCGATCAGCGGCAGGAACTTACTCAGGATCACCCGATAGGCCGGCTTGTAGGCATTCCGATACTGATCTGAATGGCGTGGCTGAGGGTAACCCTCCGCCTCATATTGCTCCAACCAGGCGAGGTCACCCGGGATCTGCTGTTCTGTGATCAGTGTCCGGAGTTTCCGGAGGTCCGTCTGAAACGCCGTCTTATCCGCCTCGCCGGGGTCGCCGGCTGAGGCAAGAAAGAGTTTATTCGTCAGCTCATCTGAAAGGTGGCCCAGCGGTAATCTGGCGTAAGCGCCACCCAGCGATTCGCATTCACCCGTGCCCCGGCCTTCCGCTTCGATTCTTTTAAGACTCTCCTGCTCATCCCGGATCAGATGACCGGGCCCGAAGTGTCGCTGGAAAAGCAGCTTCACAAAGTCTTTCGTTTCCATTAAGGGGTATTTTTTGTAATGCTCCAGAAGGACGTCCGGCATCGTTTACTCCTCCGGTTCTTTGGCCATCCACCAGCTATAGCCGACCGACACGATCAGCATCACCAG
>CAZJTS010000067.1:7869-9874 GCA_964548975.1 uncultured Fastidiosipila sp. | reverse complement strand
CGAATGCCAGCGACTGGGGTGCCTTATCATCCGCCTCCGCCTCCGCGATCAGCGCCTCAATCCGCGCAGTCGTCTCCTCGTCCGCATCGCGCCCGCCCTCGATGATCACTTTGATTCCGTTATAAGTCGAAGGATTGTGGCTCGCCGTAATCTGAACCCCGAGATAGAGCCCCTCATCTTGCACCGTAAACATCACCAAAGGCGTCGGCGCCGTCCGCTTCATAAACCAGACCGTCAGCCCATTCCCGCACAACGTCTCCGCCACCCATCGCGCCGCATCATAGGAGAGGAACCGCCGATCGAAGCCCACCATTACCGGTTTTGCCTCTTGCCCATCCGCAATTATCATGTCGGCCAAAGCCTGGGCCACCCTGCACACATTCTCGTACGTGAAATCTTTCCCGATTATCGCTCTCCATCCGCCGGTCCCGAATTGAATCATGGTTTGGCCTCCTTTTGTCTGTGCCCTTTGCCGTGCCCTCGGCACTTTGTAATAAGTATAGCGTTTGGATACCCATTGCACAGGTTTAGATGTAAACCTATGCAATGTGTGCTTTGGTACCCAAATGCACAGGTTCAGATGTAAACCTATCCATTACGTGCTTTGGTACCCAAATGCACAGGTTCAGATTTAAACCTATGCAATCCGTGCCTTGGTACCCAAATGCACAGGTTCAGATGTAAACCTATCCAATACGTGCCTTGGTACTCAAATGCACAGGTTCACATTTAAACCTATCCATTTCATCAGCCTACCAAGCATCCCGCATACAACTCAAAACTCCCGATAGACCAAGGAGCTCATCTCAATCTCCTCACGAATTTCGTCAACAGCCGATGGTTCATCGTCCGATACAGCGATGCGTAAAATATCAGTGTTTCAAGATTAAGTTGCTCAAAATCGTCCCGATCGATCCTCAAGTCATCAAACAACAAAACCTCAAACTCCTTGAGATTTGCTACCGGTGAAATGGTATACAGTTTGTCACACAACGCCTTCTCCGGCTCGGCAATTAGGAAAGTATAATCTCCCTCGTAGATGATCTTGATCCCGGCCGGATAAGCATCCATCGGCACATCTCTATAGAGGAAAAGGCCAAAAGGTGTGTCAAACTGCTTCTTCTTCTTTTTATCAAAAGTAGCGGAGGTAAAAGTATACGCCACTTCTGGAATCAACTGCCAGTAAGACAATGCATAATCAAAAGACAGATACGATGGTCCATAAATACAGGCAGCAAGGACTCGACTTGGGACAGTACGATCCGTGACATACAATCCTCGTACGACCGGAAAGACGATGCCTTCAGAAACCAGCCGCGATAACTTGTTCGCAGGGTAACGATAATCTTTCAATTGCTCCAACAACATGGCGGTGGTTTTAATCATATTTTCACCTCTTAGTGGAATAGTAGTCCATTAACCGGTGAGAATACCGCACTTTTGCACAGGTTCAGATTTAAACCTATGCAAAAACTCCCCCCAACCCGCTATACTAGCCACATGAAGTACGAAGGAAATCGCGATCCCCGTTTTGTCCGGCTCACCCGTGGGGGCCTGATGACCGACCCGACCCACCAGGCGCTCGCGCACTGGTCCGCCCAATGCGCGGAGAGGGTGCTGGCGATCTTCGAAGAGGACTCCCCCAACGACAAACGCCCGCGCGAAGCGATTCAGGCCGCTTATGCCTGGGCCAAAGGCGAGATCACCATGATGCAGGCACGTGAATTCGCGACCGCTGCACATGCAGCCGCCCGCGCTGCTACAACAAAACCAGCCACAGAAGCTGCCCGCGCTGCCGGCCACGCTGTAGCGACTGCTCATATGGCTGACCACGAGCTAGGTGGCGCCTTTTATGCGCTGAGGGCGATCGCCGGCAAATGGCCCAATGAACCTGACCGCATCACAGCTGAAAAGCGCTGGCAGCTCGAAGCCCTGATTCCGGAAATAAAAGAACTGGTGATGGATGACATGAGGATTCGCGCCGCGAAGTTTCAAGGGCTATTCA
>CAZJTS010000067.1:0-7769 GCA_964548975.1 uncultured Fastidiosipila sp. | reverse complement strand
TACAGCGGCAGGTTCTCGCTGAAGTAGATATGGCTGACGTTGATGGCCGATTTCTCGAGCCCCAACATGTCCCGTTCTATCGACCGCGCGACCTCCGCATCCAAGCTCGCAAAAATCTCGTCGCAGATGATCACCGACGCATCAAGGCAAAGTGCGCGGGCCAGCAGGACGCGTGCTCTTTGGCCGCCCGACAAGTTACTGCCGTCGTTTCGCACCACCATGTCCGGGTCGAGCTCAGCCAGCCCGACCTCGCCGAGCACCGCCCGCAGTCGCGCCTCCGGCACCTCCTGGTACAGCGTCAGGTTGTCGCGCAACGACCCGCTGAAGATGAACCCGATCTGGTCCACGGTCGTGAACAGCGAGAAGTATGTCTCCGGCACGACCGTTTCAATGTCGATCCCGTTCAGGAACACTGCACCGGCCAAAGCCGGGGTCGTCAACCTCAAAGTCTTCAAAATAGTGGACTTCCCGGCCCCGGAGGGGCCTACGATCAGGATTTTCTCGCCCTTCGCGAGCGCGAGATCGACAGAGGAGAGGATGACCTGCTGCTCGGAAGGCTCTTCAGTCGAAGCCTCCTCAGCCCCCTTAACAGCCCCCGAACCCCCAGAACTAGCCCCATACCCCAGATCCGCCCCCCGGAACTCCAGCCCCTCGAACCCAGCCACAGGCACTTCGCGCCCGACCACCGGCTCCACCCGGAACGTCTCAGCGAAGGACTTCAGCACATCTTCGATTCCGCGCATTTCCGTCACGAGCAGGCTGAAGCGCTGCAGGGGCCAGGTAATCTGGCCCACGGCCATCACCACGATCACGATTTGGCCCATGGAAATGCCAACACGCCGCCCGACCAGCACGCCGCCGATCATGAAGATCAGGATGCTGCCGAACATCAGGCTGGAGTTGATCGCGTCGGCTTTGGTCGTCTCAACATCCACCCGGTAATTCGCCTCCTGCACCGCCCGCGCATGCGCCAGGAAACGCACATCGCGGCTCGGCTCCATCTGGTGCTGCCGGATCACTTCGAACCCCTGAATGCTCTCGCTCACGTAATTCGTGTAGCCCTTCAGCGCCGCCGACTTGCTGTCCTCCTCGGCCTGGACGGGCTTGCCCGTGCGCTTCGACGAGCGCCAGAGGAAGATGAACATCAGCACCGGCACGACCAGGATCAGCGGGTGGACGGTCGCCATCAGCACCATGCTCGCCGCCACCTGGAAGATCATCGTGACCAGCTGGATCAGATTCTCGATATACTTCGTCTCGTAGCGGTCGAAGTCGTTGGTCAGATTCGAAAACATCTGCCCGACCTTGTCCTTCTGCAGGTGGAGGATGTCCTGGCGCAGCACGTCGTCGATGTACCGTTCTTTGGCCTGCATCATGCTGCTCGCGCGGTAATTACTCATGAGATAGATCTGCAAGACTTCGATGGCCAAAGCCGCCGTCACCGCCCCGAAGATCACGAGTGCGGCCCTGAGGAGGCCGTCCATGTCTTTGGCCAAAGCCAAGTCGATCAGACGCCCGGACTGGTAGGTGGTGACGCCATAAACGGCGCTCGACAGGGCGAGAACGAGGGCTAGGCGAACGAGGCCGGCGGTGTGTCCCAAACGATATTTACCCAAAACGGTAGCCTCCTTCCGGCAGGAATTCGACGATGCGGTCCACGCGGTCGCTGAGGTATTTGAGGTGGCGGTGCGACACACAGATCAAAGTTTTGTCCAAGCCCAGCAGTGTCTCGTAGAGTTTGCCGGCGGTTTCGTCATCGAGGCTGGCGGAGGGCTCGTCGACGAAGAGCACCTCGCTGTCCCGGTAGAGCTCCCTCGCTATCGACAGACGCTGGCGCTGCCCGCCGGAAATATTGCTGCCGTTATCGACGAGCCGATGGTCCGCACCCTCCGGCAAAGCCGCGATCCAGT
This sequence comes from uncultured Fastidiosipila sp., assembly GCA_964548975.1. Lineage (GTDB taxonomy): Bacteria > Bacillota > Clostridia > Saccharofermentanales > Fastidiosipilaceae > JAAYZH01. The sequence goes on along the minus strand of CAZJTS010000067.1, from coordinate 5,859 downwards.
CCCACAGGGCGACATCCCGCAACACCTGCTCCACGCGCGCCTTATCGACCGCCTGATCGAGCACAATATTGTCCCGGATGCTCCCCTCAAACAGAAAATGCGACTGCCTGGCATAGCCGACCTTCTCCAGAACCGACGCATAACTGATCTCTCTAAGCTCCGTGCCGTCCACCAGAATTTCGCCTTCGTACGAAGTCAGATTCTGCGCCAGACAGTTCAGGAGCGTCGTCTTACCCGTACCTGACGGGCCAAAAATCAGCACACGCTCCCCCTTCTCAATCCGGAAGGACAGCCGGTCCAGCACCGGCTCATCGCCATAGCTGAACGACAGATCACGCACCTCGATCGCGTCCTCGAAGACATAAGGCTTTCCGGCCTCGGCAGCAGAAGGTTCATCGGTGAGCCGACGGAAAATATCGATCGCACCCCGCAGGCGATTGATCATGGCGGTGCCGTTGACGTTCGACCAGATCAGCTGGCCGACGAAATTGAAGATAATTATCAGCTCGGTAATCCCGATACGATCGAGCACAAACTCACGGGTCGCAAAAAACGCGATCCCCAGCATAACCATATTGGCGAGCCATTCCAGGATATTCTGCTGCGCGGATTGGAGGCGATGCGTCCGCCGCTTCACCATTTCGAGCCGCTGGACAATCTTATAAAACGGCGGCCGGAAACGATCCTCTACCTGGTAAAGCTTGATGACCTCGAGCCCGTTCAGGATATTCGACACCTGCTCGTTATAGAGGCTGTTCGCCTCCTGTTTTCGCTTCACGTTTTCCCGGACCGGCCGCTCAAAGAGCTTCGATACCCCGAACACAAGCAGCGACGACAGCGCCAGGAGGCCCGCCGTCGGCAGGTTGATGTACATGATCACCAGCATCCCGAGCACGAACGACCCATAAGCTGAAATAATATTCAGGATCGACAGGAAAAAATCCTGCTCGAAGAGGTTTATATCATTCACCAGTAGCGCCGAATACTCGTCGCCACGTTTCGTCCGGAACACCTCAATCGACGTCCGCATGATGCGCCGATAGGCCAAAAGCCGGACATCCACCAACACATCCCGCATAAAACCGATCCGCAAAAATCGCGACAAGACCTGCAATAGAATCGGACTCATGCCCAGCACCAAAGTCAAAATCACGCGCACCACAATCTCGCGCGTCGTCTGAGCTTCAATCAGGCTGAAGCCGACCGAGAACGCCACCATAAACAAGAGATTATGGATCGCAGTCAGCAATGCCCCGATGATATAGAGAATGAACTGCTTCCGGTTTTTGGCCAAAAGCTGCTTCAAGGGATAGTGCTTGATTTCCGTTTCGGGCATAGAGGGCCTCACTTCAGTTCTGACTGGTACCGCCGAACGGATAATAGATTAACATAAGTCACCCGCACGAGGGGAGAGCGGAGGACACAGATGCCGCTCTATAGAACTTGCTAGCGAACCGATGCCGCGTTATTGCTATACTCAATCCTAGCTCGTGAACGGAGGTCCGATAATGCGTGCGACTCAACGCTCATATCTGCTGAGCGCCCTTTATGCGGCGTGGTTCGCCCTGATCGGCGTCCAGCTGCTCAGTGTGCTGCGCCACAGCAGAAGCTATTTATTCCACGAGCTCAGCCTGAGCCGCGCCGAGCTGCCCTTCATCCTCGGGCTCTTCGCTCTTTTCGCGCTGCCCGCCTATCTCTACTTCCAGAACCAAACGAAAACCGCCTCCTACGGCATCCTCCCGATCTGGAGCATGATCTATCTGCTGGTCATGAGCCTGAAATCCGGCATCATCACCGTCGCGGTCGGCTCCTGGCTCATCAGCCTCGCCCTGCTCGTCCTGCTCGAACGCCGCCTGAAACCGGAACATAAAATTCTCCGCCTCTTCGCCCGAAACCTCTTCATCATCCATAGCGTCAGCCTCCCGCTGATCGGCTTCCTCATGTCCTGGGAGGCGAGGGGAGAGAAGCGCTTCCCGCCACTCACCTGGGGCGCGAATTCCCAAGCGACCCTCGCGCTCTATGGGCTGATTGCCTTCGTAATCATATTTATCCTGGCCAAAATCCTGTTCGCGAAATACCCCCGAGCCCTGGACGGCAAGCACTTGGCCAAAGGACTTCAACTCATGTTCTGCTTGGCCGCACTACTCCACATCCTCGTGCTCGGTCTCGTCCTAGCCGGCCGTGTACTCGCCCTCAGAGCCCCGACTTTCGATCACGGCCTGTTCACCCAGATGTTCTTCAACCTGATCGCCGGCAACGGCCCGGTGACCACCCTGGAGCGCGACATGCTGCTCTCGCATTTTGCCGTCCACATTTCGCCGATCTACTATCTTTTAGTGCCCATTTTCGCCCTCTTCCCCTCGGCGCTGACCCTCCAAATTCTGCAAATCCTCATCGTCGCCTCCGGCGTCATCCCTTGCTTCCTGCTCGCGCGCCACTTTCAACTGCCAAAAGCCTTCGTCTGGCTCGCCGGCATTCTTTTCGTCGCCAATCCCGGCCTGATCGGGAGCAGCCTCTACGACTTTCACGAGAATTGTTTTCTCGCACCCTGCCTGCTCTGGCTTCTCTATTTTCTGCATTCTAAACGTCCTCTGGGGGTGGTGATATTTACGGTCTTGACTTTGGCCATCAAAGAAGACGCCGCCCTCTACCTCGTCGGCATCGGCCTCTATGCGCTCACCTTGAAGGACGCCGGTCGCCGCAAAGCCTTCAATGCCCTCATCCTGATCATCATTCCGCTGATATACTTCTTCGGCGCGATCTGGTACCTGAATCAGTTCGGCTCAGGCGCCATGACCGGCCGCTTCGCCAACGTCATGGCCTACCCCGAGCTCGGCCTGCCGGGCGTAGCCCTCACGATGCTCCAGAACGCCACTTTTGTCATCGCCGGCCTTTTCCGCCCTGACAAGCTCACCTACCTCGTCATCGTTCTCGCCTCCTTCGGCTTCCTGCCCCTCTTCCAGAAAAAGTGGAGCACCTTCGTCCTCTTCCTGCCGCTGGTGATCATGAACCTGCTCAGCGACTATCAGTATCAACACAATATCGGCTTTCAGTACCATTACGGTACGTCAGTTTTTCTCCTCTTCATGGCCCTCCTCGCGCTTCGTGACCAGTTCGCGCTCCACAAAGTCCACCTGCCCGACCTGAAATCCAGGCGTTTCCAGCTCAAGCAAGTCAGCGCCCTCCTCATCGCCGGTGCCATTGCGGCCACCACTATTTCCGCCAATCTGCTCGATTCCAGGACTCATAACTGGCGCGATTACCTCAATAATCGCGAAGAGCTCCACGAGGTCCGCGCCGCCCTCGACCGGATCCCCCGCACCAAAAGCGTCGTCGCCGACACCAACCTCACCTCCCATCTCGCCGACATCGAGCTTCTCTATGACATTAAGTACCACCGCAAGGCGGAGGGGACGGCGGGTTCAGAGGGCACGGGGGGCTCGGCGGGCTCGGAGAGCTCGGCGGGAAATCCGACGATGGGTTCGGCCAAAAGCGCCTCGATGGATCCGACCATCGATTTCGTTGTGATCGACAAACGCTACGAGAATGCGGATCGGGACGCGATCGTCGACGACTATATCGCTTCAGGGTATGCCCCCAGTGAGTTGTCTCTACCGAATTTGCTGATTTTGGCCAAAGAATGAGCCCACCAGTTAGTGGTCTCGATTTCAGGTTATGCGCCGGAAAATCTAATCCAACCCCTCCTTGAACTCCGCGGTCCCCAGCGCTACGTTGGCCAAAGGACAGGCTTGACTTTGGCCAAGGCCGGAGAGGCTGAACCATCTACAAGAAGGCACAACCCGGCCCCTATACTGCGGATACTCAGTATTGGTTGGATCAGGGGTGGTTGGGGGTAGAGGTTCGAATAATTTTCCTTAGAATTGCAGGAAATAGCTTAGATTGTTGTAATTGTACGATAGACGGGGCTGTGCTGCGCATTATTTGGGCTATAATATCAAATTGAATAGCTTATTCAGTTTTTATACCGTAATGCCTCGGAGGTGCCTAAATGAAGACTCGTTCTCGTAAATGCTTAACTGCTTTGGTGGTAATTATGATTATTATCAACTCAACACTAACATCATCACAGGCAAGAACTAAGTCAGAAAACTTTGAGCCCAATGAAAGATTTGAAGAATTAGTTTCGCCTGATAATCTTTCGCCTGTTATTGATCTCTCAACACTATCAGTAAGTCATAAAGAGGCAAGACCAGGAGATACTGTCCAGTTAAGAATAAAAGCGACCGATGTAGGAAGCGGTGTAAATCACGTTTTTTTTCAAGTCGCGAATGAGTATGGCGTTGAGAAGAACCAAATGGTTTCGAAACTTGATTCTGAAGGGTACTATACGTTTGAAATTGAAATAAATGCTATGACACATTCAGGAACATGGTCAGTTAGTTCAATAACTCCATATGATAAGGCAGGAAATTACACAGTATATTTTGCTCAAGATTACGACCTAAGTGCAGCTAACTTTGGAGTAGTCAATGCTGCCGCAGACATCACTCGTCCAACTTTAGATTTATCAACTTTGACAGTAAACCAGAAGAATGCAAGACCAGGAGATACAGTCAAGATAAGCGTTAAAGCGACGGATGTAGAAAGCGGTGTAAGTCACATTTTTTTCCAAGTCGTGAATGAGTATGGCGTTGAGAAGAACCAAATGGTTTCGAAACTTGATTCTGAAGGGTACTATACGTTTGAAATTGAAATAAATGCTATGACACATTCAGGAACATGGTCAGTTAGTTCAATAACTCCATATGATAAGGCAGGAAATTACACAGTATATTTTGCTCAAGATTACGATTTTAGAGCAGCAGAATTCATAATTCTGGATCATCCAAATCAAACCAATGCCCTCGCCACCACAGCTGTCACAGAAACGACCACGTGGTACAACAAAGTTATCGATGGTGACCTTTATATAGGTCCGGATGCTATATTAAATATACGGGGAAATGTAACAGTTAACGGCGACATTTTTGTTCTGGGGTCAATAATTTCATACGGAAATTTGACTGGGCAAGAATTTTACGCCAGGTCATTGAATGTTGGTTACGCCCCAAGCTCGGTTGAACAAGGGTCAGCTTATTTCGTAAGTGGACAGAATAACCTTGATAGCTTCGAATTTTCAGACCAACCGATAAGAAATATACCAATGACAATCTCGGGATCAAATGTTGTTTCAGATGATGGCTATGTTACCAATCTGCTGATATCAGTCATGCCTGTTGCTCCTCTTTTAATAAATGGTACGCAAGCTACTTACAATCAAAATGGAACATTAAATATAGAAAGACTGTATGTCGGCAATAGTAACTCAATAGAGTTATCGATGCGTGATGTTTTTGGAAAGTTACATGTATACAGTTTTCCTTTACAAAATCAGAATGCGGTGAATACAGAATCCCAAACCTCTTCACCGGAAACAGTTGAATCGAGCAATTCTACTACTACCGATAATCCGACAACACCCTCTCATACTATGGATACGTCGAATCCAACTGTAACTTCATACTCACATCAGACTACAACAGAACAAACGTTGATACCCGAATCAAGTATATCTTCTAGTCAAAATGTGACCACAACTAGTCTAAGCCCATCTACTTCAATGGTTGAGACCCAAGATGAAACTGCTACCATCACATCGGCAACAACTATCTCCGAGAGTTCTGCCATAGCTTCCGTCGCTCAAAGCACTACAAATGTGACCTCAACAACTACTGCAACGTGGACTTCTACGACAACTGTCAATGATAGAGTTACAGAAGAGGCCACGGATGGCTTGGTACCCAGTACTGGTGAATCAACCAATGTAATAAGCATTTCAATTTTAATGTTGACAGTAGG
>CAZJTS010000066.1:0-10136 GCA_964548975.1 uncultured Fastidiosipila sp. | reverse complement strand
ATAGCCCTGAATCTGGTCTTCTGCCGGGCCAAAAACCTGATCAATCAGGTCAGCAAAGCGCTGTGCGACATCAAGGAGTTTTCGCTCTCCCGTCGCCTGATAATACGCCGTCGCCGCTTCGATCAGGTGGCCGGCAACATAGAGTTCGTGACAGTCGCAGAGATTCTTCCAACGCTTGTCCGGATTCTCGAGTGTAAAGTACGCGTTCAGGTAGCCGTCCTCGCACTGGGCCGCAGCGATAATCTCGACCAGCGCATCGACATCAGCTTTGAGGGCTTCATCCCGCGTAGCCGAACTCGCCAGCTGGAAAGCCGCAGCCTCGATCCACTTATAGGCATCCGAATCCTGAAAGACAAAGCCCTTGAAAGACTCATCGGTCTCTTCACCTCTGAGCACTTGACCGGCCAGCTCAAGATTACGAATACTGTGGCTCGGGGCCGCCCCCGGCACCTGATCGTTCAGGGCCTGCCACTGATAAGGGATGACCACGTCTCTTACGAGCTCACGGTAGTGGCCGAACCAGGCATCTTCGATTGTAATGTCTGCTAAGGGGATTGAAGTCAGCATAAATAGACCTTTCGTGTACAAGTTGACTGCCAAGACAAGCGGTTAAACTGTCTACTTCACTGTGATTATACACGTGAGCCTGGCTCTAAGTTGACTTTTTAACAAAAATCTTGTCTATTCTTAGCGAATTCTCTTGCTGTGGCTATTCTACTCACTTATTGTATAGACAACTTTACTGACATGTGATGGCCTCACAATCACACGGGAGACCGCCTGAGCTGTATTTTGGCCAAATGCTAGTAAGTTGTCAGTAACTTGTCTATAATTAAGCAATCACTAGGAGGTGGCTCATGGCAGGGACGTATAAGTTCGAAAGAATTAAGGACATCATCGCCGAAACGCTGACTCAGCATCCCTGGCAGGTGGGCGACCGTTTCCACTCGGAAACTCAGCTCTGTAACAAGTACAACATCTCGCGCCAGACCGTGCGCAAAGCCATGCAGAGCCTGGTCGATGACGGCCTTCTCGTCCGACGTCAGGGCAGCGGCACCTACATCACCGAGAAAGCCATCGCCAGACGCAACACCCGCACCCACACCGTCGGCGTCCTCGTCACTTATCTGAGCGACTATATTTTCCCGGTCATCATCAAGGAACTGGAGCAAGTCTTCAGCGGCGCCGGCTATACCGTCCAGCTCGCCTCAACCGGCAACTCCTCAATGAAGGAGCGAGAACTTCTCCAGAAAATGCTTAACAACAACGTCGACGGCATCATCCTGGAGCCGACGAAGAGCGCTCTTCCGAGCCCCAACACCGATCTGTATCGAGAGCTGACCGACCGGAATTTTCCCCTCATTACCATCCACGCCGCCTACAGCGATGTCGATATTCCCTGCGTCGCCCTCCATGACAACGAAGCCGGCTTTATCGCCGCCCGCCATCTGCTCGACCTCTCTCACCAGCACATCGGAGCCATCCTCAAGTCCGACGACCTCCAGGGCCACCGCCGTTATAAAGGCATTCTCAGAGCCCACGCCGCCCGGCAAGTGCCCTTCGACGACCAGAGCGTCTTCTGGTACACCACCGAAGATATCGAGAACTTCCACAATCAGGGCAACCAGATTATCGAGCGACTTAAGCATTGCAGCGCCATCGTCTGCTACAACGACCAGATCGCCATGGCCTATGAGAACATGCTGGCGGATCGCGACCTCGACGTCCCGGATTACCAGGCCATAGTCTCCATCGATGACTCACGATATGCGCCGATGGCCCCCGTCCCCTTGACCTCAGTCCACTCCCCTATCACCGAAATCGGCAAAACCGCCGCCGAACTGCTCCTGAAGCTCGTCAACGGCGAAAAGATCAATAAACTGACCCTATTCGAACCCAGACTGGTCCGCCGCCTGTCCTCAGGCCAGTTGATCAGCGAACGGAGGAATGTATGAACTATCAGGCACTGAAACAAGAAGTCTACGAAGCCAACATGGCGCTCCCCGAACTCGATCTGGTGATTTTCACCTGGGGCAACGTCAGCGTCGCCGACCGCGAGCAGGGCGTTTTCGCCATCAAACCCAGCGGCGTCGACTACGACAAGTTAGCCGTTGAGGACATCGTGGTCCTGTCTTTGGCCACCGGCGAAGTCGTCGAAGGCACGCTGAAACCCTCAAGCGACACCGCAACCCATCACGCGCTCTACAACGCCTTCCCGACCGTCAACGGCATCGTCCACACCCATTCCGCCTGGGCGGTCAGCTGGGCACAGGCCTGCCGCGCCCTGCCGGCTTACGGAACTACTCATGCGGATTATTTCTACGGCGAAGTGCCGGTCACACGCAAGCTGACCGACGATGAGATGGCCAAAGCCTACGAACTCAACACCGGCAAAGTCATCATCGAAACCTTTGAGGGCGCCGGCCTCGACCCCCTCGCCGTCCCGGCCGTACTCGTCGCCGGCCACGGCCCCTTTGCCTGGGGCACCGACGGCCACAACGCCGTCCATAATGCGAAAGTCCTCGAAGAATGCTGCCTCATGGCCGCGCGCGCCGAACAGCTGAACCCGGAAGTCCAACCGATCGAGCAAGGCCTCCTCGACAAGCACTACCTAAGAAAGCACGGCCCCGGGGCGTATTACGGGCAGAAGTAAAACACTTCCTCCTCGACCGTCCCGGCGAATTCCAGGATGTCTTGCATATGAGCTTCCCAGCGCTTTACAACCGGGCTTTCCGCCTGGATCCGTAGCGTCTCTTCAAGGTCGTCCGTCTCATAGTAGCCGCTCAGTTCATCTTGCTCATTGAGCCAGATCGAGTAATTCCTGATCCCCGCTCGCTCGAGCTCTGCCCGCATGTCCGGCCAAATCTCGGCATGGCGCCGGATATACTCCGCTCTTTGGCCATCCTTGACCCTACCCTTCCACAAATAACGCATTACAGCTCCTCGCTCTCAATGCGCTTGATCAGCGAGTGGATCTTCTCTTCAATCGTATCGATCACCTTGTGGAATTCGGCATCCGATTTGCCGCTCGGATCATCGAGGCCCCAATCCTCCTCGTGTTTTGCCGGCAGGTAGGGACAGACCACATTACATCCCATCGTGATAACGATATCCACGGGCGGGAGCGTTGTGACCAGTTTGGAATACTGCGTTTCTTCCATATCGATGCCATAGCGCTCCTTCATGATGCGTACGGCGTCCTGGTTGATTCGATCCTTCGTTTCTGTCCCGGCAGAATAACTCTCGAAAGTATCCCGGCCGAGCTGCCGACCCAGTGCTTCCGCAATCTGACTACGACAGGAATTGTGGACACAGACGAATGCGACTTTAGGTTTCTGATTCATAATTTGACCTCCTTGTGGGGAACCAATGTTTCGTGCTATTAGCAATCTTGACAAGAATTAACATGATGGGAACTTCTGTAAGGACGCCGACTATGGTGGCCAAAGCCGCCGGGCTCTGCGTACCAAAAAGCGCAATCGCGACAGCCACCGCCAACTCGAAGAAATTCGATGCCCCGATCATCCCCGCCGGGGCAGCAATCTCATGAGGGAGCTTCAAAAGCTTGCTGGTAAAATAAGCGATAAAGAAGATCAGGAACGTCTGTATCGTCAAGGGCACTGCGATTAAGAAAATATGGAGGGGATTCTGGAGAATCGTCTCACCCTGAAACGAAAAGATAATAATCAGAGTCAATAGTAGGCCTGTAGTCGTAATATTACCGAACTTAGGAATGAACTGCTTCTCGAAGTACTCTTTTCCCCGCCTCTTGGTAATCAGCTGCCGCGTGATTATTCCGCCGGCCAAAGGAATCACAACGAATAGTACAACAGACAGCACTAAGGTCTGCCACGGAATCGACACCCCGCCCACACCCAAAAGAATCGCGACAATAGGCGTAAATGCCAGAAGAATAATCAGGTCATTCGTCGCCACCTGAACCACAGTATAAGCTGCATCGCCTCGCGTGAGATAACTCCAGACAAACACCATCGCCGTACAAGGCGCCGCACCAAGCAGTACCGCTCCGGCCAAGTATTCTTTGGCCAAAGCTTCAGGTATCAACGACTGAAAAACAAAATAGAAGAACACATAAGCGATCGCGAACATGGTGAACGGCTTAATTAACCAGTTGGTAATCCATGTAATATATAGCCCCTTGGGGTTTCTCCCCACGTTAAGGACACTGTTAAAATCCACTTTCAACATCATGGGATAGATCATGATCCAGATCAGGATCGCCATGGGAATGGAGACATTCGCATATTCAAAACGGCTCAGGAACTCCGGAATCTGGGGGAGAAATTTCCCCACACTGACGCCGATGATCATGCAGAGTATGACCCAAACACTGAGATACTTCTCGAAGAAGCCTATTCTAGCCTGCTGATTCTCTTTCATTCTCTAACCTACTCTTTCCTTTATCTTGCTCTCATCGAGGCCGGGCTCAAGCTGCTCACAATCTAAGAAATCCGTGTCAGCGTAGGGTTCTTCTACTGTAGTGAGCAGCGATACTAATTCAATCGCCTGCAAACTGCCTTCCTCACTGATGTTGTAATAAGTCCACTTCCCTCGCTGTTGACTCTCAACAATGCCTGAATCAACCAGAATCTTCATGTGGTACGACAGCCCGGACTGGCTCACCTCAACCTGATCCAAAAGATCACAGGCACAGAGCCTGCGACTTCTCAATAGTGAAAGTATCTTCAGGCGATTCTCATCACACAATGCTTTGAAAACTTTCGCGTGTTCTGCGTATGCTGTTTCTTCCACGGTGCTCACTCCTCATATCAAAATGTTTTGATATGAGGAGTATAACGCTTTTAGAGTGAGTTGGATGTAAGATTTGGATTAAATTTTGGGGCGAGGCTTCTACCACAAGCTGTAGTCCTTAATTCAGATCAACTTGTAGACATCCGGGTCTACCACAAGCTGCGAAAACATGCGAAAAACTTGCCCACAAGCAACCTGTGGTAGACCTCCTCTACCACAAGCTGTAGTCCTCATTTCGCTTCAACTTGTAGACATCCAGGTCTACCACAAGCTGCGAAAGCATGCGGAAATACATACCTCGAAGAATGCTGCCTCATAGCCGCCCGCGCCGAACAGCTGAACCCCGATTTCCGGCCGATCGAGCAAGGCCTCCTCGACAATCACTACCTAAAAAAGCACGGCTCCGAGCCCTGTTACGGGCAGAAGTAGAACACTTCCTCCTCGACCGCCCCGGTGAATTCAAGTATGTCTTCCATGTGGGCTTCCCAGCGCTTTACAACCGCACTTTCCGCCTGAATCCGTAGGGTCGTTTCAAGGTGGTCCGTCTCGTAGTAGCCGGTCAATTCATCTTGCACATTGAGCCAGATTGAATAATTCCTGATCCCCGCTCGCTCGAGTTCTGCCAGCATGTCCGGCCAAATCTCGGCATGACGACGGATATACTCCGCTCTTTGGCCATCCTTGACTCTACCCTTCCATAAATAACGTGCCATACTATCTCCCATTAATAAAACTACTTGCACTTTCTCCGCCACGTGCTATGCTGAAGCCAGATTCAGCCATCCGGAGGGAAATCCTATGAAAGAAAAAGATCACACCCTTGCCATTCTCGGTATCAGCTTGCTCCTATTTGCTGTGGTCATCCTGGGGAGAGACCTCTCAATCGTTTTCGGGTTGACCGGTCTCGGCTTCGTAGGCTATTCAACTTGGAAGAACCTCAAGAAGTGATTCCCTAAAGATCCACGAGCTTCATTCTATAACCGGGCACTGTAATCTTGTAAGTTTTGCCATCCACATCAACGGTCGCCTCTTGTTCTTCCGCCGAACTGTTGACGAAGACAACCTTGCCGGAGTCTCTGAAAACCGCCAGTTCTACGTGGGGATTATCACTTTGTGTGTCACCTAAGAGGAGCGTTTCAAGCAGCTGAGTCGCCTCAGCTGAGTAATTGAAATCTTGGAGATAGATACCGAGTCCTTCTCCCAAACGATGCTTAGTGATATAGGGCAGCCCTTGCGCCTCCGCCTCTACTACCGTGCCTTTGCTGATAATCCGGACATCGTGAACCGCTTCAACCGCCAGTTCTTTTGCGGCGCTAAAGCTCCTTCTGCCATGACAGGCATAGTCACCTTCATTGATATCTATGCCCAAAACATGCGCCATCCTCAAGCTGTGCTGATAGCCGGGCAGAGCCGAAGGTGCATCGATTCCCACAAAGATCCCGCCCTCATAGACCCAGCGCGTCAAGTTAGCGACCAGTTGATCACTTGCCCAAGCATCTCCACCGCTCCAGGCATCGCCGGCACTCCCGGCATTGATCAGGATGTCGAGATCGTCGGGTATACCGTCCGCCAACTCAGAAAAACTGTAAAACTCCACCGGGAAAGGCATACCGGCGAGACTTTCCAATATGTGGATCAACACATGATCATCCGTTTCATGGAAGTGACCGGACAAGGTCCAGGTACGCAATTTCCCCCAACTATGGACAATGCCCACCTTGTTGCAATGCTGCACCGGCGGCCCTGCTTCATGCAAAAGCAGCAGCTGACGGAATTCCGCAAGTATATCTGTCATTGTCTCGACGAAATCGGGATAGTCCTGAACCAGGTGCAGATAACCTCCCAAGCCCGTCCGATCCACAGGCTGCCTGAGTAAAGCACGCCTGGTTTCTTTCCAGTACATCAAGGCATCTTTGGCTGGATCACCGCCCTCAGAAAAGGTCGGTGCTCCGCCCAGCCCTACGGGAAAAAGATAAGGATGAAAACGAAGTTCCTTGACCGGTACATCAACATTGGCCAGAAGCCTCACCTCATAAGCTGAAAAAACGCACTTGATCAGGCCGTCGAAACCATATTCAGGGAATCGCCCATTGTAGGGCTCCATGCCCACCCAACTGTCATCATAGAAGACATAGGCCAGCTTCCCGTACGAGTGGACGATGTCTACCAGTTCTTTGCCCAGTTCGAGAACGAAGTCTGAGACGAAAGCCATCCAGTCGCGCTTACTCAAGGCCGGAACTCGATGGGTTGCATTGTACTTGCCCTGTCTCACGAAGTCTTCGAGGGACAAGTCGTAGGCTTTGGCCAAAGCAAAGTCTCGTAACGCTTCCGGACTCACAGTGAAGTCATAACTGGCCCAATCCGTGAAGAGATGCCGTTGCTCACTGTCGGATCCCCAGATCCAGGCGAAGTTATAAAAGAGCGACGTGAAACGCACGACATTGGTGTCCGGATGTGCCTGACACCAGGCATGGAGCCAGTCCTTCAGATAGGCGCGGGCCTCGGGGCGATAGGGATCGAGCGGGAGCAGATGCTCCTTATCCCAGCCATTCGTGAGGTGATTGTACATCGAGATCTCTTCCCACTCCCGCCAGGCGAAGAATGAGACGGTATATTCGTGCCAGGCTTCTGTCTCAATGGTCACGGATTGGCGAGCCGGATCATAAGACCAGCGGGCTCGGTCAAGTTTACTGTTACTTGTTCGGTCGTAGACCTCCCAGAAATCGAGGGAGATTTCCCTGGAATCTACGGCAAACTGCGGCTCGAAAAAATCGTCCAGCAAGCGAACACCCAAGCTGTCCTCAACAGCTAAACGCGGCTTCGTACAGAGGATCGCTTCCTGCCGGTGTTCCGGGTGTTCCGCTAGCCAGTCATTATGGCCGCGGATTACGCAGACCGTTGAATAGATGTCATAACCTGCATCGAGGATTTCGGAAGAGAGCTCTGTGCCGTCCGAATCGCGAATCACGTCCGCACCCCAGAGCTGGGCAAGTTCCAGGGTCAGGTCTTCATAGCCGGACTCGCCGGGCAGCGTAAAGTTGCTCATCTTTGCCCTATGCCTCCCGGCCAGCGTCAGGGCTTTTCAGTACAGCCGTCAAGAACACCAGGCCCAGCCCCTGGCCCCAGCCTTGCATCCACTTACGCGAAATATTTCGATAACCCCCGCGGTCGCGCATGATTGCCGTGCCGCCCGAGACATTCAGCAAACGCCCATCCGGTGTGATCTCTTCGAGTATGCCTTCATAAGCTTTTTGGGCATAATCGGTCAGCAAAGGATTGCCGTTCGTGACTATCGCCGCAGCTATCCCGGCGGAAGCGGATAGCTCCTCATATGACTCCTCATCATCGAGCAGCGTCCGCCACAAGCCATTCTCTGTCTGATAATTTTTCAAGGCCGATAACTGATCTCGCAGAGAACAGTCGATATCCATATATTCCGGATAGAGGTAAGGCTCCGGCAGAATCTTGCCGACCCGGGACATAGTGTAGGCCGCCCAGGCATTCGCTCTGGCCCAGTAAAAGCCGGACATATGATCGCCTTTGATATGAGAATAGCCGTGATACCAGAGGCTGGTCTCCTTATCCTGCAGAAACTCGATGTGCCAGAAGTACTGCTGCAAAGCGTCCCGGATCAGCACCTCGTCTTTCAGTTTCACACCGACCCGCAGCATGAAGTAAGCCGCCATGAACAGGGTATCCGCCCAGGCCTGCTCCGGGAAATCATTCTTTGCCGAGACCGTGTGCTGCAGGATGTTTTGGCCAAAACGCAGCGCGTGGTTTTGCAGGTAGTCGATTTTGGACATGACCAGATCCCAGTACTTCGGGTCTTCAGTCACTTCATAGAGCGTGATCAGGCAATGGCCCATCGCGCAGGCATTGACATTCCACTTCGGTAGCCCCAGTTCGATATAGCGATCGATCCTGGCTTGAAGTCGCTCGATAATGGAGGCATCACCCAGAACCTCATAGGCAGTGGCCACACCATAATAGGCAACACCGCAGGGCCAGTCCCACAGGAGATCCATGTTCAAAGTCTTGTCGATCATCTGTTTGATCGTCGTCTCGACTTGTGCTCTATCTGAAGTTAATCGAATCATAAATTGTCACTTTCTATAGCCGGATTTTGGCCTAAGCTTACTCAGGTGCCATCCAGCCTGTGTATTCCTGGATCTTCGGATTAGTATCCATATTGGCAAAGCGCAAGACTTCCTGACGATATTCGGAAGGCGCACGCTCTAATACGCGTTTGAAATTCCGATTGAAACTCGACACCGATTGAAATCCCACCTGCTCGGAAATAGACAGGATGCTCTCTTCAGTATTATTCAGAAGATAGCAGGATTTCATCACGCGGGTGCTGTTCACATAGTCCAGAGGCGATTGCCCCATGATGTTCATGAACACGCGGCGAAAATGCGTGGGACTCCAGCAACAGATGTCGGCCAGATCATTCACGCTGAACTGCTTCATGTAATTACTTTCGATGAACTCTAGGGCCGGTGCGATCTCCAGTGTCTTCAATGCTAAGGACGACTGAAATGAGTCATTGCTTTCACGTACCACAACCTGACGTTCCTGCTCGCGGTAGATCTGGATATAGAGGGACAGTAAGAGGCCGCGGACCGATTGCTGATAATCCGAATGCTGTTTATTGACCTCAGTGAAGAGGATTTCCAGGAGCTGATGCATGGCCGGAAAATCCGCCTGCTTGAAAATGTAACGGTAATTGGTGAAGTCGTGCGTCAGTAGATCGTAGTTCTTCCAGGTCGGGGGCAGGAAATCCGCGAGGAGGCCTTGAGGATCGAAGAATAGATAAGACCACCTGCTCCGCGTGCCTTCGGTACTATAGGTTGTGTGGGGAACATTTCTCGGCACGACGGTCAGGTCCCCGGCTTCGAAGCGCGTCGTCTCACCGAAAAATTCCATGTAGCCGCTGTCTGAATGGCAGTAGCCGATCTCCAGGCAATTGTGGAAGTGGAGCCGGTTGCTGCGCAGATCCGAGATCCGCCAGTTGTCCCCTTGCAAAGTGAGCAGCGGGAAACCGGCCGGAAGATAGTAATTACGACATTCGATCACAGCTCGTTTTTTGCTACTCATTGAAAACACCTCTAGGCTCAGTCTTTATGATTCAGCGCCCCGCAGGACTCTTGCCTGCGGGGTCGCTGTTACATAATGAGATAATATCAGGTCTACTTACGGAAGTTTAGTGGAGTGACCGGCTTCATATTCCGCTTTGCGCTGCTCGGCGATTTCGGCGAAACCGGCATCAGCATATTCTTCAGCGAGCTGGTCATAGAGGGCATCGAATTCAGCCTCGGGCGCCATAGTGAGTCTATCTCTATACTCCTTATAGTTTTCGATAA
>CAZJTS010000065.1:8497-10143 GCA_964548975.1 uncultured Fastidiosipila sp. | reverse complement strand
ATATTTGTTCTTGACCACCATCTGATCGGTGATCACCCCATCATGGGCCTCGGGGCCGCCATAGGCGCCCAAAGAACAAATCAACACATCCTTGAGAAATGCTTTACGTGTCACCGGGCGGCTTGTTACGGTCTTCTCGGTCATAGTTTACCTTCTCTTTCGATGTCTGATACTTCAGATCCGGGTGTCAAACCCACTTGTCTATGATGCCAAAAAGACTGCCCATCCCCGGTTCTGCATGTTACCCGAGGTTAATTACTTATGATATTTTTCGCCTCGCCGGATTTTGCAGGCTCTGTAGAGCTGCTCCAGAAAGATGAGTCGGGCCAGTTGATGCGGATAGGTCAGCTTGCCCATGCTCAAGCGGCTGTTACAGCGGGACAGCAGCTCTTCAGTGAAGCCGAGCGAACCGGCAATTAGGACAGTGACATGAGAGCCTCCCAGTTGAAGCCAGCGCTCCAGTTGAGCGGAGAACTCGGGTGAGTCCATGGTCTCCCCGGCCAAATCCAAGGCGACGATATAGGATCCCGGTTTCACTTTGGCCCAGAGGCGTTCGCCTTCCTCGGCTTTGGCCCGTTCCTCAGGGAGCTCATCCGGTGCGTCCTTTACTTCCACCACCTCGAGTTTGAGGTAGGGCTGAATTCGCTTGGCATATTCGGCTATGCCATCACGCAGCCAGCGTTCCTTCACTTTCCCTGCGACAACTAAGGTAACTTGCATAGGCTAGAGGTGCTGCCAGAGGCTGGGCGTATAGCGCGGAGCAGTCAGCATGGTGTAATCGCTGCCGCTCCTGGCGCCGATCTCCCGGACGAGTTCTTCGATATTGTTATAGGCCAGATCCGGCTGATTATTTTCTTTGCTGAGATGGATGAGCACGAAACGGGTCGTGCCCTCGAGGATCAGACTGCTGATCGCATAGCCGCATTCGCTGTTGGACAGATGCCCGTGTTCCGAATCGATACGTTTCTTGAGTGGCCAGGGGTAAGGGCCGAACCAGAGCATGTCCGGATCGTAATTCGCTTCGATGAAGACCATGTCGCTTCCGCTGACAATATCCGCAATGTGCTCCGTCCATTGGCCGGTATCACTCGCGACAGAGATGACGCCCTGACCGGTATCGATCCGGTAGCCCAACGGGTCTGCCGCATCATGGGGAACGTGGAATGGGCGGACGGCCATATTGCCGATCTCAAAGTTGGACTCCGCTCTGATGAAGCGCACGTCCATCCGCTCGGCGAACGGAAGCCGGTGCCTGGCGGCAAGGTAGGTCGCTTCGGTCATATAAACAGGCAAGCGGTAACGGCGCGCCAAAACAGAGAGCCCACAGACATGGTCTGAATGTTCATGGGTCAGGAGAATGCCATTGAGGGCTGCGGGGTCGATGGACTGGGTCCGCATCGCGATCTCGAGTTGCTTGGCATTGACGCCGGCATCGATCAGGATACGGGTATCATTATTTTCAATGTAGATGCTGTTGCCTGAACTGCCACTGACAAGCGTACAGGCTCTGGCTCGGGTGGTCATTAGAGTTCTCTTTCAGCCGCTTCGTAGATATCGGAGCTCTTGCGGATATCACCGCCGATATTCTGAAGTTTCTGGATGAGATTCTCATAACCGCGTTCGAGTGAATGGATGTCATAGACTTC
>CAZJTS010000065.1:0-8487 GCA_964548975.1 uncultured Fastidiosipila sp. | reverse complement strand
CCCGCTGGCTGCGAGTCCGGCCAAAACCATGGCTGCACCGGCTCTCAGATCCCTCGCCTGAACCATCGCGCCCGATAACTGCCTCGGCCCTTGAATCAAGGCCACACGGTCGGCGATCGTAATATCGGCTCCCATCTGTTTCAGGTCATCGATATATTGGAAACGGTTGGCCCAGACATCTTCATACATCTTGCTAAGGCCACTACAGGCGCACTGAAGTACTACCGTCTGTGGCTGGAGGTCGGTCGGGAAGCCGGGATAGGCCATCGTTCTGAACGACGTGGCTTTGAGCTCCTGCTCTTCGTCGACCCAGACGCGAATCCAGTCGTCGCCGGTCTCCATGTTCACACCCATTTCGTCCAATTTGGCCGAGAGAGGCTCCATATGTTTAGGAATCAAATTCAGAACCTTCACATCACCGCGCGTCACGGCGGCGGCGATCATAAATGTGCCCGCTTCGATCTGGTCCGGGATAATTGCGTAGGTAGTACCGCCCGGCAGATGCGGGCGCCCCTCGATCCGGATGACGTCTGTACCGGCGCCGCGGATTCTCGCGCCCATGGAATTGAGGAAGTTCGCCACGTCAACAATGTGCGGCTCTCTGGCCGCATTCTCGATCGTGGTCTGGCCTTCGGCTTTCGACGCGGCGATCATAAGATTCATGGTAGCGCCGACGCTGACTTTGTCCATGAAGATATGTTCCCCATGGAAGTGTTCCGCTTCAAGCGTAATATAGCCGTGTCCCATCGTATCCTGGGCACCCATTGCATTGAAGCCCTTCAGGTGCAGGTCGATCGGTCGGGTGCCGAAATTACAGCCGCCGGGCAAATAATTCCTGGCTCTGCCGAAACGCGCCAGCATAGCGCCGAGAAAATAATAGGACGCCCGGATATTGCGGGCCCGCTCATCGGTGATCTCCGGTGAGTGAATTGTTGTCGCATCGAAATGGACATTGCCGTCCGAATCGACATCAACTGTAGCGCCGAGATTGCGGCAAAGCTCCAACTGCGTTTCGATATCGGATACATGCGGTAGATTCTCTATGACACAAGGTCCGTCCAGAACGCAAGCGGCTGCGATGATGCCCAAGGCTGCGTTCTTTGATCCGCTGACTGTGATTTCGCCATTCAGCGGATGTCCGCCATTTATGTAGTAACTGGCCAAAAACCGGTCCCCCTTAATTAATACTTTTATAGTCTGATTATACCGTATCGCCCGGATCTGATTCGTGCTTTAATTCCTGATTATCTTCCGAATTACTCTCAGGATCTTCCGGGTCTTTTGGTTCATTTTCCTCTGGAGCTGCTTCGTTCTCTGTTTTAACTGTGTTTGTTTCGGGCTCGTTAGGCGCTGCCGGCTGCGTTTCCGCGGGTTCTCTGCCGGCAGAAAGCACCCCGGCAAAATCCTCCGCCGTGTCGTCCGCTTCTTCCGCTTTGCGGTAGGGCTGCATCAGCTGCTCTCTTTCGCTGCGCGTCAGATCCTGCAGACTCGCTGCCTCCATGCCGGCTTCGTGGGCTTGCTGGAGCAGCTCATTATGAGCTTGTTTCATCAGAATGTCATCTACAGAGCGCGATGATTTCTGGACCAGCTGGAGCATAACCTGCCGATAGATCTTCCCTGCTGAAGGCAGATTAATGGCAAATTCAGAGCCTTGTGTCGGCACGGAACTCACGGAGATTTTACCATGGTGGAGTTCCGTTAGTTCTTTCGCAATCGAGAGTCCGAGACCGGTACCGCCGTACTTACGCGACCCCGTCGTATCGACTCTGTAGAAACGATCGAAGATCGCCTTCTGATGCTTAGGATCGATGCCTTGGCCGTTATCCTTGATCTTGACGATGACATCATCCCACATGCGGGAAATGAAGACATCGATGCGGCCTTCAGGATCCGTGTACTTGATCGCATTCTGGATAATATTCATGATCGCACGATCCATCGCCGCACGGTCGATGAAGACCTTCGGGATACTGGAAACCACGTAGGACGCCAGGGTAATGGACTTCTCTTTCGCCTGGATCTGGCAACGGTCGACAATCTGCCTAACGAGCTGGGCGGGGTCGGTCTCCTCCATATGCATAGCCTTGCCTCTGGAATCGATACTCGAGAGCAGAAGCAGGTCCTTTATAAGCGCTTCCATCCGGTTCACATCATCGAGGATGCGCTGGAGATCACTCTTTACAGCCTCCGGACTTTTCTCCTCCAGGCCCCAATCGAGGAGCGATTCCGAGTAGGTCTTGATGATCGTCAATGGCGTTTTCAGTTCGTGAGAGACGTTGGCTACGAATTCTTTTCTTTGTCGCTCGTCCTCCTGTTGCCGCGTAACGTCCTGAGCCAGGACAATCGTGGCAATTTTGCCCGCATCGGCATCAGAGGATTCGGTGACCTGTAAGACGATGGAGCGTTTGCCGATCGTGAGTTCCGCCTGGGATTTGCCGGTACCGAGGAGCGCCCTGGTTTTGAGCCCGTTCTCCTCTCCAAAAGCTGACAGGAACTCAGCCAGTGTTCCGGGTGCCTCTGCCATCTCCAGGAGATCTGTCGCCGTCCGATTGGCAATCCTGAGTCTGCCGTCAGCCGCGAAGGCCAGGACGCCCAGCCCGATATCATTCAGAATCGCTTCCGTCTGAAGCCGTTCTGAGACGAAACCCTGGGTGATCAAAGCCAATTCATCATCCTTTTGCTTGCGCTGTCTCGCCCAAAAAGTCGCGGCGAGAATAAGCAACATGAGTCCACCGATTAAGATCCCGAAAAAGAAGATCAATAAAGGGTGCATCTCAGTTACATAAACACCGGGTAATTGCGACTGGGCCAGGAGGAAATTAAACATGCTTGCTGAAATAGTATCCTACACCGCGCTTGGTAATAATGTATTGGTAGTTGGACGGATCCGGTTCAAGTTTCTCCCGTGTCCGGCGGACAGTTACGTCAACGGTCCGGACATCGCCGTAGTACTCATAATCCCACACTTTCTGGAGCAGTTCCTCACGTGTGAACACGGTACCGGCATTCTGAGCCATATAGGATACCAGCTGGAACTCCCGCAATGTGAGATGGATATTCTCACCGTCACGCCTGACTTCATAGACTTCGTTATCGACTTCGAGATTGCCGAATCGCAGAATTCTCGACTCCGGCGGTGTCTGGCTACGGTCATCGGGATCGTTCAGGGCTTGACGTCTGAGCTGAGCCTTGACTCTGGCGAGCACTTCTCTGACGCTGAAAGGCTTCGGCACATAGTCGTCCGCACCCAGCTCAAGTCCCAGTACCTTATCGATTTCTTCGCTTTTGGCCGTGAGAAAAATAATCGGCGTTGTAATATCCTGGCGGAGTCTTCTACAGACATCGAAGCCGTCTTTTCTGGGCAGCATGCAATCCAGGAGGATAACATCGTATGGCTTCTCTAAAGCCAGCTTTACCGCCTCGACGCCGTCATAAGCCACGTCGACGTGGTAACCTTCACGTTCCAGATTGGATTTCAATATATCTACTATGGCTTGCTCATCATCGACGACCAGAATATCAGCTGTCATTCACGCACCTCAAACACCGACGGCTCAAACCGCACTGCAATTACGCAAAGTATACCATATCGAGCCCTCCGGGGATCGGCTAAAACCGTAGAACCCGCAAATTTCTCGCCTCTCTAAGGCAAATCCGGCAGGCTTCTTTGTTACAATAAGTAAAACTACATCCTCCGAGGGGGCCACCCATGAACCAGGTAAAGAAGTTTTCCCTTTCCGAACGCCTCATCTTCGCCTCAGCAGATCTCTGGGGCGGCGGTGGTCAGACCGTCATCTCGGTACTCTACTTGGTCTTCCTGACCAATATCCTCGGAGTGCGTCCGGAGGTCGCCGGCACGACCCTAATGGTGGCCAAAATCTGGGATGCGATCATCGATCCCGTCCTGGGCGTCCTGGGGGACAATACCCGAACTCGCTGGGGACGTCGCCGGCCCTACTTGATTTTCGGCGGCATTATTCTCTTAATTGCCATGGCGCTCCTCTGGCTCCCTCTCCGTTTCGAAGGCCAGCTCGCTCATGCCATATATATTCTCCTGACCAACATGTTTTATGCCACCATCGCTTCGATGCTGGCGATTGCCTACAGCGCCCTGAGCACCGAGATCAGCCAGGACTTCGATGAGCTGAACAAAGTCAACATCACCCGCCTGATTTTCTCCATGAGTGCGACGGCCGTCTGCACCCTACTGCCCACCATCTTTTTCAAGCAGCTGGAGCAAGGCCAGATGGAAGTCCGCACCTTCTACTTGATCATTGTCTTCGGCTTTGGCCTTATCTTCACTGTGCCGATCATCCTGGCCGGTATCTTCAGCCGGGAACGGGCGCCTTATGCTGAGGAGAAACTCAGAGTCACCCCCGGGGCATTGACTCGCCCCCTGAGAACGCGTATTTTCCGCCAAATGGTCGCCCTCTACCTGACGCAGACGGTCACGATGGACACAGTGTCCGCCATCATCATCTACTATAGCCTCTATGTCGTCCAAGGGCTCAATACCACCGTCTTCCTCGGGCTCTTCCTCGCGATCCAGCTCATCATGCTGCCGATCTTCTATCGCCTGGTCCGCACGATCAGCAAAACAAAACTCTTCCGCATCGGCCTGCCGCTGGCCATTCTCGGTGCAGCGGGCATCGGCCTCTACCCCTCCGACGGGCCTCACGTTGGTGTCTACATTCTCACCGCCCTCACGGCACTCGGGTATGCCGGTTCAATGACCTTGAGCTGGATCATTTTCCCTGATGTCGTCGATCTGGGTGAGCTGGTGGAAGGTCAGCGCAGCACCGGATCCTACAGCGCCACCATGACCTTTATCCGCCAGATCAGTTCTGCCTTCACCATCTTCGTGATCGGCAATCTCATCGGCCTGACCGGTTTCATCACGCCGACGGAAGAGCTGCCTTCACCCGCGCAACCGGCCGCCACCGTCTGGGCGATTCGTCTGATCTTTGTCTTCGCCTTCTTGCTCTTCGGCGCTAACGGTTGGCGGGTTGCTCGCCGGATGCGTCTTACCCCGGCCAAATCCCGGCGTGTCAAATACTTTCTCACTAAGCCCGAAACCGCGCTGTCCGCTGCCGAAGCCGCCGAACGCCGCAGCCTAATTGAAGAGTACCGCTGATGAATAAAGACATCCCGATGAACATCAAGATGAATAACCCCTGCTTTCCGGATATCGCGAAGCTTGCCTCAGGGAAGCCGGCAGACGAATCGCAGATCCACATTATTCTGGACTACATCGACCAGCGTCTGGACTGTGCGGACTTCCGCATGATCTGTATCCTGCGTTGCCTCTATGATTTCGCCGACCTGATTTCCGAGCCGACCCGTCAGCGCATGAAGCAGACCGTACTCGGCTTCAAGTATTGGCTGGACGAACCCGGCGCCGACAGCATGTGCTACTGGAGCGAGAATCACCAGGCGATTTTCGCAGTTTGTGAGTATTTGGCCGGCCAGCTCTACCCGGAGGAAACCTTTCTCAACGATCAGACGCTCGGCCGCTTTCATTTGGCCAAAGCCCGGGAACGCCTGGAGCACTGGCTGGAGGCGCGCTTTCGCTTCGGCTTCGTCGAATGGCACTCCAACACCTACTACGAAGAGGATATCGCCCCCCTCTCGCTCTTCATCGATTGTTGCCAGGACGAGCTTCTGGTGGCCAAAGCCCGGACCATCCTGGATCTTTTCTTCCTGGATATGGCCCTTCATCACTATCGCTCCTATCTCGCAGCGACCAGCGGCCGTTGTTATGAAGAGCAGAAAAAATACCCGCACAAACAGGATGTCGCGGATATTATGCAAAAAGCTTTCGGCTTCCGTAGAGCCTATACCTATGACTATACCCGTACAGGGACGGATTTTTTGCTTAATCGAAGCTACCGCCTGCCCGACTGGATCCTGAAGATCGCTCAGGATGAGCACCTGGGTGAAGTGAAAGTCTCCATGGGCCTTGATCTGGAGGAGATCGACCACTACTTCCCCTATCGCCACGATATCTACGGCCGAGCGATGTACCTCTGGAGCATGGAAGCCTTCAGCAATCCCGAAGCAGCGGAAACGGCTCTGAAACTCTACAAGGACTGGAATCTTTCGGAGAATGATTTCCTGAAGAACCTGGACGCTTTAGATATCCCCGTGATCAGCCGGAGCGGGCTCTTGCCCCTCGCAGTCCGGGTGCTGAACCCGGTGACCTCCGGGATCGCCATCCAGCGCGTGAATAGTTACAGCTATAAAACACCGGATTACTTACTCTCGTCCGCGCAAAAGTACCACCCGGGCAGCTTCGGTGACCAACAACACATCTGGCAGGCCACTTTCGGCCGCGGTCAGTCCGTGTTTACAACCCATCCCGGTGCGGCCTTTTTCGAAGATAATGCCCGTAACTTTTCGCCTTCCTTCTGGGTAGGTAATGGCGTCCTCCCCGACTGTCGCCAGGATAAGAATGTGCTGCTCTGTGTCTACGATCTGAGCGTTCGCAAAGGCTATATGGAAAAGGAGCGCCTACTCTATACCCATGCGTGGTTCCCTCAGGAGCGTATCCGGGTCAATCCGCGCTGTGTTTTGGCCAAAGACGGCGACAGTTATATCGCTCTATTCTCTCTCGAGGCACTGACGGAAACGCTGGAGCAAAAGGGCACAATCACCGCCTGGGCCTGTGTCTGCGGTTCCCCAAGTGAATATTTCTCCTTCGAGAATTTTCAGCGGCTCTGCGCCGAAGCCGAATTAAGCAGAGAAGGGCAAAAATTCAGCTTCTCCTGGGGTGGTAGCCGTTATCAGCTGAATTACAAGAAGGACTTTCTGGTTAACGGGGAATTGCGCGAGACCGAGTATCCACGCTTACAGAGTAAATACGGTACCGTGCCGCGAGATCCCCGGCAGATCCTTACCTTGGAGTGGCCGGAACGGATCCGGGACCTTCGGCAAGCCTATCTGCCGGAGGCGGACCCCTATACGAGAATCGTAGCCTTGGCCAAAGACGTGGTCTCCAAAATCAAACCGCAGATGAAGTGGATGTGGGGCGAAGCTTTATTCGGTTACGCGCTGTCAGAGCTGGACCGCTATCGAGCCACGGATGAGTTTACCCCCTTCCTTTACCGCTATTGTCAGTACTGGCTGGAAAACACCCCGGCGATTGACTACGCTGACCGCATAGCACCGGCGCTCATTACCTATGCGGTAAGTAAGCGCACCGGTAGCCGCCGATTTGATAGCTTGACCCAAGCCGCACTGAATTATGTGCTGCATGCGCCCCGTCTCCTGGATGATGCGGTCAATCACCTGGGGAACTCGCCCGAAAGTCGCTGGTATCCGGATTCCATCTGGGTCGACAGTCTGATGATGTTTTCCGTCTTTCCGTCGCTCTATGCTTCAGAGCAAAATGATCCGGAACTCCTGGCCTTTGCCGCCCGTCAACCCAAACAGTATGCCCGCTATCTTCAGGACAGCTCAGGGCTCTGGGTCCACAGTTACTGGACCAAAGCCGCCAGACCGCATCCCGCGGACAGGAGTTTCTGGGGGCGCGGCAACGGTTGGGCACTCTCCGCCTTACCTATGATCCTGGAGAATATCGGCCCGAATCACGCGGAAGCTCCGGAAATCATTAGGCTGTATCGATCCACGCTTGAAGCTCTGCTACCTTATCAGAATGCGGACGGCAGCTTTAACACAATTATCAATAAACGATCCTATAGGGAAATGTCAGCCACTGCTCTAATCGCCAGCGGGATTTTCCACGGGATTCGCCTGGGCATAGCAGATGCTTCGCACCTCACCGCAGGCGAAAGGGCATTGAATGCGGTAAGCGAGGCAATCATCGAAACCCCGGACGGTCTGGCACTGTCCGAGATCAGCGCACCGACTATTCCCTTACATCTCTTCCCTACCCTGTGTTATCGGCTCACGCCGAGAGGCAAGAACTGGTCCTACGGCCTGGCAGCCGCACTCTTTGCGGCTATTCAGTATCGCCGCCTCATGGATGAAGAAATGCAATAAAAAAACGACCCTCTTTGGATCGTTCTAGAATTTTGCAATATAAAAGCCGGCGAAAACCTATCTTCCCAGTCCGTCTCCAGACAAGTATTGTGGGCACCAGAGAGCTTAACTTCTGTGTTCGAGATGGGAACAGGTGTGGCCTCTCCGTCATATTCACCGGCATGGTTAAGAGTGTATCTTGAAGATATACCCTCAAGACTGCATAGACACATTCATCAGATGGAAGATGTTGAGATTAACGTGAGATCAGTGCCCGAGAAGGGGGTTCTCTCACTTGTTGTTCTGCTTGGATCCTTTACGGTTCTCCAAGAGATCCTAAAAGACTTGTGGTCAAGTCTTCGGCCTATTAGTATCAGTCCGCTTCATACATTACTGCACTTTCACTCCTGACCTATCAACCAAGTGGTCTACTTGGGGCCTTATTCCATATGGATGGGAAATCTCATCTTGAGGTGGGCTTCACACTTAGATGCTTTCAGCGTTTAT
>CAZJTS010000064.1:7799-10326 GCA_964548975.1 uncultured Fastidiosipila sp. | reverse complement strand
GGCGGGGGACGAGGCGTATCGGGAGGTCTTCGAAAGTCTGCAAAAGGAGCTTGTCCGGCAGGCTGAAATCGCAGGGGATGAGTTGCCGGAAGGGCATATTCGGCTAGGTAGAAACTACTCGGAGTTGGCTTTGCGGGCTTTGACTGCTTTCAGGAAATCCTTGGCACTCGCCCCGTTACTGATGTAGTCAGCCTGCTTTTCTTCGAGAAGTAAATTCTTCATATTCACTTCTTCTTTGCGGGCAGAATGAAACATTTTATAGTAATTTCCCAAAGCCAAACTGTCCTCAATGAACTCTTTGGCTTCTTCCGGCATGGACTCCCAACCGCCATACAAAGTCTCGACAGCTGCATCAATGCATTCAAGAGTAATGGGCTGACCACGTCGATCGTGCTCACCCAGTATTCCTAGGACATCCGATCTATCATATTTGTAGTCTCGGAAGGAGCGCAGTTTCATGGCTATGAGATACTCGGCGGAAACCGTGCGGATTTGCAAGATGTTGGAAAACGTCTTGTAGTACTTGGAGATCTCTACCAGCTTAGGTGAGTACGAAGGCGTACGAATAAAGTCGGTGTTAATCCAACCATTGGGTAATTCATATTTGTCTGCGACATGGTTAATTGCGTCTTTCATCGCGGACGAAGCCTGTATTATTGCGTCAATATCTAAGGTGATTTCTCGGAAACCATAATTGGCGAGGACGGCCGCGCCTCCGATCAAAATGATTTCGGCTGGCGTGACTTTGCCGTTCAGCTTGCGAAACTCTTTTCCCAATGCTTTCAAGTATGTGTTGAGGTTGTCTTTTGTGAAATGTTTAAATGACATTGCGCACCTCATTCTCAACGATATTGAAGGCCGCAAATTCAGGGATGGCATCTTCCAACGCCTGGTGTTTTACCTGATTACTCTTCGCAACTAAAGACTTGATAATAATGCCGGAGGGGTAAACAGGTGCTTCGAACTTGTATTTCCTAAGGTCGTCGTAGCGACTGCAGATAGGAAGCTCATTAACTCGGCAGAGATAATCCAGCATGCCCAGCAAGTAGAAGCTCTCAAGATACCACTTCTTCAGGTAATACTTGCGGATGTCATCCTTCTCAATCAGCTCGATGAGAAAGTCCAAGTCTCCTAACATTTTTAAGCGGTGGCAGACATTGCTCTTGAAAAGTTCAAAACTACCGCGTTTATCTACATCGGGCAATATCAGGTCTTCCATAGAGACATTGAGCGCATCGGCTAAACGATAGACGGTTTCAGCTGAACACTTCTCCAAGCTCGCAGTGCCGTTACAAATGTCCGTGATGGTTGAGTAGGGTACACTGCTGATTTTGGACAGCTTGTATCTAGAGAGTTTATTTTGCTTGATTAGATCATTGATGGTCATTGTTCAACTCCTGCCTATGAAAAGACTATAACGGTTGACCGTTATAGTGTCAATCTGGCTTTGGTTTGTTTATGGGAGACTGCATCAGTTCAGAAACCCGGAAAACCCCCTGTCACCAGGGGGCTTCCGGACAATAAGGATCACTTAATTAGGTTCTGCTATTTAGCAGGTAGGCTCTTGATAACCGCCTCTACTTCATTCACTATATTCTGTTCCGAGACGGGGACAATCGCACCCTGGCGAGCTGCCAGAATGAGTCCGTCCCTCAGCGAATCGTAGCGCAGAAAGACGAGGTATTCGACGCCGGCTTTGATCTCGAAGCCGGAATCTACTACTGAAGGTAATTCGACATCCGCAGCAGATCGGTATAGAGCTGTGCTTTGACTTATGTTTCCTTTCCACAGATACTGATGAAACTGTTCGACCTGATCAAAAGTTACTTTCATCACCAAGTCACTTGCTTCAATCATAGCTTTCGTGTCCGGCAAATTATCTGCAACGCGGTAGACTTCCGGAGACTCAGCGGGGACATTCGTAAGCTTGCTTAGCAGCTGTTCTGCGAATTGATCTGTGGTTACAAGCGGTAACATCGATTTATCTACTGTGTCAGGGACCTGTACGGTACCGTCCGGGCCGATCGGGAAGATGGCTTGGTTATAGATCGGGTTCACAATGGGGTAGGGGAAAATTGGGCTCTCGTACTCTTCGGCAAAGATCAAGTACTCTTGCCCTAGGGACTTCTTCGCCACTTCGTTCGGTTGTGAAACGAGACGGACTTCTTTTTGCTCCGCGCCTTTGTACCACTCTGTTACTTCGTAAATCTCCCAAAACCACTCGGCTAAGTCTACGGTTTCGGTTCTGATCAGCTTACCGCGGAAGATGAGGTGGGAATCTCCGGCCAACTGCTCGACCGTGTGATACACGGGGGCATCAGTGACGTATGAAACTTCTTGTTGGATGTTGTCGTTTTTGGCTTGGCTCATGGACTCCGGTTCAGTCGCACGTTGATCGCGAATCTCTGCTTCAAGCTGACCGGTACAGCCGGCCAAAATCAGCGTGATCAGCAGGGCACACGTGATGCGAAATATTCTTGTTAACATTGGCTTTTTCCTCCTCCTAGCTATTCTTCAGTAATTCCTC
>CAZJTS010000064.1:5312-7789 GCA_964548975.1 uncultured Fastidiosipila sp. | reverse complement strand
CAATTCCTCGAGTAGGGTTTCGAGATGGTTCATCACACAAATCATACAAAGAAACCTGCTCTAGCAACTTCAGTATATACACTTTGCAAAAAACGCGCGCAATTGTGAGCCTGCTAAACATACTTTATGAATGAATCCTGACCTGATGCAGCATTTTCTGATCGTTTTCCTACAAACGAAAGAAGCCGCCCCATTCCGAGACGGCTCCTCCATTAAACCAGCACCCACCATCACCCCTTAGGCAATGGTAGCTGTGCTAGGTAACTACGAAACTCCAGCACATCATTGATTGTCCGATCGACATCTTCGATCTGCAGAACAACCAGGTCTCCGGGTTCAGCTAATTCGAGAGCCGCCCTGACAGCGTCACGTTCATTCAGGATCACTTCGATCAGCTCTTCGCTTACTCCCTGCGACAGAATTCCCTGCTTGACGATCTCAGCGGTCGCACCGGGTGCTCGGCCGCGCGGGGAAGGATCCGTGAGGATGAAGTGATCACCCACTTGTCCCATGATCTCGCCGAACTTGCGGATGTCCCCGTCCCGCCGATCGCCGACGCCGGCACCCATTCGGATGATTCTGCGCGCTGGAAACTTTTTCAGGAACTCCGTGACCGCTGTGATCGCAGCCGCATTATGGCCGTAGTCGACCAGCACAGTGAAGTCGCCCATGTCCATGAGATTCATCCTACCGGCCAGCTGTTCTTGCTGGGGGAAGAAGCTGAGCAGTCCCTCGCGAATGACCTCAACAGAGGCTCCGAGTGAGTAGGCTGCACCAACGGCGGCGAGTACATTTTCGACATTGAAGGCAGCTGCGCCGTGGTACGTGATCGGGATATCCAGCACAGGAAGTATTGAGACAGACTCCCCCGCCTTCTGAATAACCACCGCACCTTCCACGACCGTTACGTTGACGTTGCCCTGCTTGAGGTTCTTATCCAAGAGTGGGTTCTCAGGATTCTGGGAAATGAAGAGGGGCCGGGCTTTGGCCCGTTCAATAACCTTCCGGACCTCAGGATCATCGATGTTGAACACCGCCCAGCCCTTGCGATGGACGGTCTCGGTAACGGTGGATTTCACCCGGGCCAGTTCGGACAATGTCTCAATACCATTCAGACCGAGGTGATCTGCGGTGACATTCAGGAGAACGCCGACGTCACAACGGCCAAAGCCCAGCCCGCGGCGCAAAATGCCACCTCGGGCTACCTCGACTACGGCCATGTCAACGGTGGGATCCTTCAGTACAGTCTGAGCCCCGGTCGGGCCGCTGTAATCGCCTTTGAGGACAGGGAAATCGTTGATTAGAACGGAATCCGTAGTAGCTGTACCCACGGTAAAGCCGGCGGTTTTCATGAGGTGGGCGATTAAACGGGTTGTAGTTGTTTTACCATTGGTGCCGGTGACAGCACAAATGGGGATCGAGTGCGGGGTGCCTTTGGGGAAGAGCATATCGACCACGGGCTTCGCGACATTGACCGCAGGGCCGCTCGAGGGCGAGAGATGCATGCGAAAGCCGGGGCTGGCATTGACTTCGATGACGCCGGAACGCTCAGGATCCAGGGGGCGATCGATCGCCGGGGCAATGAGATCTATGCCCACGACATTCAGGCCGATCAGGCGGGAGACGCGTTCTGCCAGGAGGCGAATCGACGGATGCACCTCGGCGGTGACGCCGCGTGCCGTGCCACCGGAAGAGAGGTTCGCACCATGGCTGACCAGGACTTTTTCACCAACACTGGGCATGTAATCCAGACTGAGTCCTTGCATGTCCAGGACAAGCTCGGTTTCACTGTTGAACTTGACTTTGGTCAAAGCCTTCTCATGCCCATCGCCGCGTTGCGAATCAATGTTCAGGAGCTCGATCAGCTGCCTTACGGTAGATAAGCCGTCGCCGATGACATGAGCGGGTTCACGCATCGCTGCCGCGACCAGTTGGTGATTGACCACCAGCAGACGGTAATCGAAGCCGAGCAGATATTGTTCAACGACGGCTTCAGAATTGACGCCGCAGGCCTGTATATAGGCCTTCCGCAGCTCATCCTCGGTACGGATGTCGGTCGTGACACCGCGGCCGTGGTTGCCGTTCAGAGGTTTCAGGACCAGCGGGTAGCCGATGATTTTGGCCTGGGCAACGGCCTCGTCCAGACAGGATACGGCACGGCCACGCGGAACCGGAATTCCGTGCTCGGCCAAAATCCGCTTCGTCTCAGCCTTGCTGCCGGCGGTAGTGACGCCCAGGTAGGAGGTGTCATCCATGAGGGTCGCCACAATCCTGCGCTGGTACTTTCCCTGGCCGAGCTGCACGTAACTATCCTCATTGAGGCGAATGCTCGGGATGCCGCGACGCTTCGCCTCCGCCACGATCGCGCCGGTCGACGGGCCCAGACGGGTTTTGCTGTCGATGCGTTTCAGCTCCTTGACGACGGAATCGATGTCAGTGAGCTTACCGGCAAAGAGATTCTCAACGATTTCTGTGGC
>CAZJTS010000064.1:0-5302 GCA_964548975.1 uncultured Fastidiosipila sp. | reverse complement strand
CTGGCCGGCCGCTATGCCAACAGCCTCGTTCCGGTAACGATAAACGGTCTTGTAGATGCCCTTGTCTTTCGTCGTGAATGTTTTGCCAAAGGTCACGTCATGCCCTAACAGATTCTGCAGCTCGATCGCGACATGCTCGATCACATGACCGGCCCAGGTGCCTCGCTCCAAACGTTCGAAGAAGCCCCCGACAACGCCGGGCGAGCAGGTGTGCTTGATGAGCGACGGGATCATAGCTTCCATTTGCTCACGGAATCCGGCCACGGTGTCTGTAGGTCGCTGCTCCAATTCCTCCAGATCCAGATGCATGAGAATGACAGGCAGCTGGCTGTAGTAATTAGGCCCACGGATAGCTCTAACCTCGAGTATTTTCATAGGTTGACTCTTTCATTATTTTGTACTAACTGTAGGCGAGGCAGGCTCACATACAGCCGGATATTAGGGAAATTAGTTAAACAAAGCTCCGTCGGAGATAAAGAGCATGTTGATAAAATGATATCACCCATAAGGGCGATATGCTGTGAACGGTTTATGAAATTTTCGGTGCTCCGGCGCGAGAAATAGGATATTATGGATATAGAAAGTCTATTTGGAGGGGCCCTTTATGAGAACTTCTGCTAAGAAAATAATCACTGTTGTGATTGTTGTGCTCGTGCTAGTGATCTCTCTACTCTTATTCTTCCGCTATAAGACTTACAGCTTCGCAGACATTGTTGGCGCAAGTGATACCCGTATTCAGTCAATTATTGTCCAAAGACCGGAAAGCGATAGTGGCCCCATGTTTCAGATGAACAGTGAAACGATCGACATTGATGAGGGGAATGCATCGCTCGGGAGAGACATCGAAGAGGTCTTTTCACGGGCGAAGTTTCGGATCTCTAAGGACAGTAATTTCTATGATGAAGAAGGCCAGATGATTTTTGTCCTCTCTTCAGATAACCTTCTGCTTCTGTCCAGAAATGGCTTGCTGAACCTCAGCGGCGACCGGACGCGTTGCAGTATGGCTGCTGAAGACTTAGAGAAAATCGTTAATCTTCTGAGCGCGAAGTAAGCCCTTAGCGCTCGAAATAGACCTCAGAATCACTCACGAGTTTCAAGCTATAGCCGAATTCTCCGCCGCTGTAAGGCTTGGCAATATTCGCGGACTGGTGAATGATAAGGGTATTTCTGCCTTTGCTTAGTGTCAATGTAAGTGGGCAGTCGTGGGCGTTTTTGCGATCGCCGCGGAACACGTCCCGGCCATTCAGCCGGATGCGGATGGGGCTATCGTAGCGCAAGAGGAAGTCCACAGTCTGTTCTTCAGGGGAGAAGAGCGTTTCTTTGGCCAAAGCCTCGCCCAGCATCGCTTCGCCATCGCGCTGGGGTGAGAACCGGCGGAAGTCAACGTAACCGAAGCAATTCTGCTCGAAGAGGGGATCTCGCTGCCAAATCCAGCGTTGATCGTTGTGATCGTAGAAGGGGTCGTCGGGGTCAATGGTGTCTACAGGGGCACCCGGCGGTAGTACGCCCAGAATGCTGGGGGAGGCGAGATAGGCGTCGCCCCAATCAAGAAGATGTGTTTCGGCATCGGTCAGATAAAGGGTGGCTTTCTGGGTTCCTAGCCGCTGGTAACGTGCTGTATTTGTTAGGGTCCACTGGACAGATTCGCCGGCAGCGAGCATCAGAGGCTCGACCCATTCAGGCCGGTAGACCGCTTCGTAAATCTCTTGTGCAAGGGCTCCGGTGCTGCTCTCGGTGACTGACCAGCCGGTCTCCGGGACCAGTTTAGCTGTTAGGCTGAGGTCGATTAGGGCGGTGAGCCGGACTTTGGCCAGAGGGCCTTCTTGGGTTACATCGACCAGGACCGAGCGGGAATCTTCAGCCCAGAAGAGCGTGGTGTCAAAATCAGGACATGTGCCGTTCAGAACTTCGGTCGTGAGCTCGCCATTCGCATGCATGAAACGGACATGGGTGTAGTCGCCGGACTCGTAGCCGAAACCCAGGCCGTCGTCATCGTAGTAATCGAAGGTGGCCGTGGGACCCGGGAAAAGCAGCATGCGTAAGCCGCTACAGGCCGCGATATTGTCGCCGATCTCCGAGAACGTGGGGATCACCGAGCCCGCGCGTACGAAGATCGGAGGCTCGCCCAGCGGAGCAGGCACGTCGTGGTAGCCATTTGTATAAAGGCGGCCGCTCCACCAGTGATACCAGCTGCCTGCGGGGAGGTCGACGGATCGGGTTCTGGCGCCCCGGACCGTGACCGGCGCAATGAGCAGGGAGGGGCCGAAGTAGTATTGGTCGGTGTGCCCTGAGAAGAACGAGCGGATGATGGGCTCGCCTTTCAGGGCGGCGGCCATGGCCAAAGAATAGATATAGGGCAGCAATTGATAGCGCAGGCGGATCAGCCGGGTGATGTGGGTTTCTGCGGCTTGGCCAAAACTCCAGGGTTCGTTGCCGGGGCGGGTGCCGTGGGTGCGGAAAATAGCGCAGAAGATGCCCCACTCCAGCCAGCGGATATAGAGTTCGGGAGAGAAATAGGGAGTAGTCATAAAGCCGCCGATGTCCGTACACCACCAGGGGAGGCCGGAGAGGGCCAGGCTTTGGCCGATGACAATCTGGTCTTGGAGGACGGCCCAGGAGGTCTCGACGTCGCCGGACCAGAGGATGGCGCCGTACTTCTGAATGCCGGCTGAGGCGGAGCGGGTCAGGATGAAGGGGCGGGTGGCGAAGTCGCGGCGCTGGCCTTCGTAGAGGCCTTGGGCCCAGAGGAGGGAGTAGGCGTTGTGGGTTTTTGTGCGGTCGCCTGCGTGGCTCACGGTGCCTTCGAAGTGCTCTTCGAGCTCGCCCATATCGGTCCAGTAGCCGCGGATGCCTTGGCGGTAGAGCTGAGCAGTCTTCTCCCACCAGTGCGCGCGAGCCTCCGGATTCGTCTGGTCGTAGGTGATGCGCTTACCCTCGGGCACCCGGTTCAGGTAGCCGGCGGCAAGGTAGTCCGCATAGTATTTGCCGCTCTCGGCAATGAAGGGGTGCTGCGCGGCCGCTACGTTGAAGCCCAGGTCGGCCAGCTCGGCGAGCATTCCCTCGGGATCCGGCCAATCCTCCGAGTTCCATTCAAGATCCCCGAAATCCGAAAACCACAGCCAATCGATAATGAGGCTGTCGCAGGGAATCTGCTTTGCTCTGATCTGCCTGGCCGTCCGGAGCAAATCCTCCCGGTTCATATAACGATTCTTGCACTGGAGGTAGCCGAAGGCCCACTTCGGCGGCAAGGCCGGGTAGCCGGTCAGCTGATAGTACTGTTTCTGAACTTCCGGGAAGCGCCCGAATAGCAGGAAGATATCCAGATCACCGAGCACCTCGAGTGTCGCCATTTCTTCGCTGATATACTCTTCCCAATCCTCGTCCCACTCCGGCTCCTCCCATTCCGTCTCGGGCCAGGGCGAAGGCACCATGGCCTCACCCAGGGGATCGAGTTTTTGCGGCATGCCGTTATTGAAAGTGAGCCTCGCAGCCGCCGGAGTCGCGAGCAGCATGCCGTAGCCGGCATCCGACATGTAAAACCCGATCCCGGCATTCCCGCTGCGCTCATGGCCGCCCCACTGATTCCAGAGCCTTCGCTCAACATGATTCAGATTGAAGCGCGCTTCGGGATCCTGACCCAGACCATAAATGCCTTCGCTGCTCGAGCAGCGGAAACTCAGCCCTGTGCCTGACTCTGTATAGCCGAAACCGGCGAACGTTGTAGCCCAACGTTCCTTCTTGCCAATGGAAATGCTGATCTTATGGTCATCCAGCGTAATGCTTATCCGGCCGGCCGTGATGGTCAGGACGTCCTTGGCCTTCTTGACCTTACAATCCAGCAGCTCGGGCGCACCCTTAAGAATGCCGCTCCAGTCGCCTTCCTTATTTTCGCCTAGGCGCAACCTGACCGCCTCATCCACAGTGACCGAGACGGCCAAACCATTCGTGCCGACGAGGATCTCTTTACCCGATCTCTTCCAGTTCATCAGCTTTTATCTGCCTCAGCCGCGTTTCTGCGCGCGTTCTCATCGCTGCGAAGTTCGTCTAGCGACTTCTCCGCCTTGCGGATCCCCGCGGTCGGCCGGTAGGGGACTTGTTTGTTTTCAAGCCGGGCTTTGGCCGCATCAATCTCAGGCTCGTACTGCGGCAGCCAATCCGCCTGGGCGACGAGGAATTCATCGGTCATCTGGAGGATCTCGGGCGAGGTGCACACGGCGCCGGCCAAAGGATCCATCAGCATCGCCTGACGCAGGAGCATCAGGTCCCCGGCTACGGCGGCCTCAACGCTCAGGCGCTGAACCCAAACCGACTGACTCAATACCGCCGCAGGGCCGAGCGGTAAGTCGCCAACCTTCGGCACCGAAATCCCGTGCGTATCGGCGAAACAGGGCACCTCGACGACGCATTCATCCGGAAGATTGGTGATGCAACCTTCATTCATCACATTGAAGTGACCGCGGTAGCGACGGCCGGTCTCGATGCCCTCGATGATGTAGGAGCCGTGCTCCTGGCCTCGATGGCTTTGGCCAAAGCTCTTGGCATCTTCCTTCAGCCAATTCGGGAAGTCATTCATGAACCAGTTGCGGCCTTCCTTACAGACGCGCAGGTAGCCGCCGGTCTCGCCGTGGAGCCAGTCGTCCAGGGAGATCCAGTTCTCCAGCTCCTCGGGGCGCTTGCGGTACCACATCAGGTATTCGCTCAAGTGGCCGTTGGATTCGGTGGAGTAGTAGCCGAAGTTCTTGAGGACATCCAGGCGGACCTTCTCCTGGCGGGAAAGCACGGGATCTTTCAGGTAGGCGTCGAGAATCCGGTCTCTCAGCTCCTCGCCCTTGTGTTTCACGGAAAGATACCAGGTCTGGTGGTTGATACCGGCGGCGATGATGTCGATCTCATCCATCTCGTAACCCAGCGCCTTGGCAATCTGGCGGTGGCCGCCCTGCACGCCATGGCAGAGCCCGAGCGTCCGAACCTGACCGTATTTATTCGCCGCCCAGGTCAGCATGGCATCGGGTTCCGCGACTTCGCGGATCTCGCGACAGATGTCCAGGATGACGGGAATACCTCTTTGGCCGTACATAATGCCGCCGGGACCTAAGGTGTCACCGACACATTGGTCAACGCCGTATTTCAAGGGGATCTCAACGTCCTGCTCATAGGCTTCGAGCATGCCGATTCTGGCGCAGTTGATGATGTAGCGGGCGTCGGTTAGGGCGGCACGGCGGTCGGTGGTGCTTTCGATCTCGATCTCCAGGCCGTTGTGCTTGATGTCGCGCTGGCAGAGTTCGGTGACCATGGCGAGGTT
>CAZJTS010000063.1:0-10643 GCA_964548975.1 uncultured Fastidiosipila sp. | reverse complement strand
AAACGCCGGGGCTTATTTTTACTTCTCGTCCGGATAGATGAGTTCCCAGTCGTTTCGTAAGCTGTCCATGGTATCCATGATGGCCAGAGTTTCGGCCAAAGGCATCAGGGGGCTTTCGAGCAGGCCTTGGTCGAGGCAGTCGTTGACGTGCTCGACTTCGAATTCGAAGCCGTTGATTTTGTCGGGAAATTCGAAGACGTCCACTTCCTGATCGGAGTCGAAGTGCTTAAGCACGGCTTTGGCCGGATGCCAGAATTGCGGGACTTCGATGATGCCCTCCGTGCCGATAATTGTGGCGTGGTTCCTTAATTGGATGGTGACACTGGAGGCGAGGCGCGCGGTACGGCCTTCGCCGTAGTCGAAAATCAGGTTGTTGGTCAGGTCGACCTTGGTGGGGAGCTGGTCGGTCAGCGAGACAACGCGCTGAGGCTGGCGGCTGAAGAGCATGGATGCGTAGGAGACGGGGTAGATGCCGGTGTCCATGAGGGCGCTCCCGCCTTTGGCCAAATCAATGACACGGCTCTCCGGATCCTTGTCGCCGGCGAAACCGAACTGGGCGTCGAGCTGAGTGAGCTCACCGATTCTGCCGTCTTCGATCCATTCGAGGACCTTGCGGGTGACGGGATGGGTGCGGGTCCACATACCTTCCATGAGGAACAGCTTGCGCTCGGCGGCCAAAGCAATGAGCTTCTCGGCTTCGCTCGCATTGAGGGTGAAAGGCTTCTCGCAGAGGACATGTTTATCGTGCTCCAGTGCCAGACGCATAGGCTCGTAGTGCTGAGCGTTTAAGGTGGCGATGTAGACGACATCGATGTCGGGATCTGAGACGAGGGCTTCATAAGAACTGTAGGCTTGGGCGGAAGGATAGTCCCGAACGAAGGCTTCGGCGCGCTCGGGCGAGCGGGAGGCCGCGCCGAGGAAACGGGCATTGTCGACGGAGACAAGACCTTGGACGAATTTCGTCGCGATTCTGCCGGGGCCGATAATGCCCCAACGCCAGATCTGTTTCTTCATAAATTACCTCTTTCCTGTGTGCTAGGCTCATACGACTTAATAAGATTAGTGTATAGTAAACAGCAGAATATTTGCTGTTTCGAAGGGGGAATTTCGGAGTGAAAAGTTACTGTTTACCGTATGAGGAAGTTTTATCTGAACCGCTGGGTGGCTCTGAGCGCAGAATTCTGGCTTACGGCAAAGCCCTGATGATGGTGGAGATGAAGTTCGAGGCAGGGGCCGAGGGGAAGGTCCATTCACATGAACATACCCAGTGCACTTATGTGGTTTCCGGTAAGTTCGTTTTCAACTGTGAAGGCAAGGAGTGGCCGGTCGGGGAGGGGGATTCGCTCTTCCTGGCACCGAATGAAGCGCATGGCGTGAAGTGCCTCGAGGCCGGTACACTGCTGGATGTGTTCACACCGCAACGCGATGATTTCCTGAGGTAAAGCGGCATGTGGAAGGGCTTGATCGCAAGTGATGTGGACGGGACGCTCCTGCCTTATGGTGAGCGCGTGCTGTCCGAAGCCCTTTTCCCGGTGATTAGGGAGG
Organism: uncultured Fastidiosipila sp.; assembly: GCA_964548975.1. GTDB lineage: Bacteria > Bacillota > Clostridia > Saccharofermentanales > Fastidiosipilaceae > JAAYZH01. The sequence goes on along the minus strand of CAZJTS010000063.1, from coordinate 9,098 downwards.
CCAAAGCCCGGGGCATCCTCTTTGCGGCTGCGAGCGGACGAGAATACTCGAGCTTGCTTCAGCTCTTTGAGCCCGTGAAAGATGATATTTATTTCATCAGTACGAACGGTGGCCAGATTGTCTACCGGGGTGAAGTGCTCATGGAGCACCACTTCAGTGAGCAGTTGGTCGAGGCCTTTGTCACGGATGTGTTCCGGCAGGACTCGAATATCGATGTGCTGATTAGCACGCCTACAAGAAGTTTTGTCCGTAAAGGCCGCGACAGCTTCTTTGATCTCGTACGGGCTTATGGGAATGAAGTGGTGGCGATAGATGCTGTCTCGGAGATCGATGAGCCGGTGATTAAGTTGGCGCTCTGGTGTCCGGACGGTGCGATCGAGCAGTATCCGCACTTCAGTGAGGCTTGGGGAGAGCAGATTCAGATTGCGGTTTCGGGGCCGTTCTGGCTGGACTTCAATGTCACGGACAAAGGCCATGCTTTGGCCCATCTGGCCGACTTATTAGGCTTAACACCTGAGCGGGTGGCGGCCTTCGGCGACCAGTATAACGATGTGGCGATGCTGGACTATGCGGGTCACCCTTATCTCATGGCGCATGCCGGCAGGGATCTGCTCGAGCGAGGCTACCCGACCAGCAGCGATGTCACTGGGGACATCATCAGGACGCTGGATCTCTTCGATCCTGTGTAGGAGGAACTTATGCCGAGTTTTTATGCCCACCATGTGTTTGGTGAGATCTGCCGGAAGGAGTTTCCGGCCCGGCTGAAATCGATCGTGGACGCTGCAGAGGGCGCGTTTCACCTGGGGCTTCAGGGGCCGGATTTCTTTTTCTATGGCTCAGTGCTACGAGATAAAGTAGCCACGCGTTTCGGTGAGGGGCTCCATGCCTATAACGGGCGAGAGATTTTCGACCGTTTCCTGGAACCTTACAAGGATAGGGAGATCCCGCCGGCGGTTTACGCTTATTTGATCGGTTTTCTAGGGCACTACACCCTCGATGTGATTGCGCACCCTTATGTGTTTCGCACGCAAAAGGACGAGGCACACCATCTGGCGCTGGAGACGGATTTTGATTCTTATCTCCTGAGGCAGGAGGGACGAGATCCCTGGAAAGCGCGCTTACATCAGTTCAGTAACAAAGATCAACAGACGGTCGAAGCGGTCCGGACCGCGTATGCGCCCTGGGCGGAGGAGATCCCGCCCGAGCGGGTGGCGTCTTCGGTGAAGGATGTCCACAACATCCGTAAGCTGATGCGCACCCCGAATGCCCCACGGACGTGGTTCATCCGTACGGTGATGAAGAAGATGGGGTTATGGAACAAGATGTTCGGCATGCTCACGATCCCCCCGACCGAGGACAATCCGACCGGAGAACGCTGGGTGGATAAACCCGCAGAAGCTATGTCAACGCTCGAAGAACTCCACAAACAGGCCCGGCCGGCCTATCTGGAGAATCTTCACGTGCTCGAAGAACACATCAATAAGGGACAGGCGTGGCCGCCCTTCTTTGAGCACGATTTCTCAGGTGAGGTGACCTCATGAGTGAACGTGAGCTGAAACAAGAACGTAAATTCTCAAAACTGGAACGCAGCTGGATCAGCTATGATATCGGTAATTCCGCCTTTACTTTGCTGGTCACGACGATCTTGCCGCTCTACTTCAAAAATCTTGCCGAGGCGGCGGGCATAGACCCGGCGAACTATCTGGCTTACTGGGGCTACGCGATCTCTTTGACGACGATTATTGTGGCCTTCCTGGGGCCGACATTGGGGGCGGTCAGCGACCACTCGGGCTCGCGGAAACAGCTTTTCCTAGGCGCAGTGATCCTGGGCATCCTTGCGATGCTGGCCTTGATACTGCCGATCAGCTGGTTTACTTTCCTGGTCTTTTTCGTTATCGCGCGGGTCGGCTATCAGGCGAGCCTGGTCTTTTATGATTCCATGCTTCCGGATATTACGACCCATAGCCGGATGGATCGGGTGTCCAGTTATGGCTTCGCACTCGGCTATATCATGAGCTGCATTCCGTTCGCGCTGAGCCTGGTCTTTCTGCTCGGCGGCGAGAGGCTAGGACTCAGCTTCAAGGCAGGTATGGTGATCGCTATCCTGATCAATTCGGTATGGTGGCTGGTGTTCACGATCCCGATTCTGAAGGATTATCAGCAGAAGCATTTCGTCAGCAAAGGCAGCCTCAATATGGGTGAGACTTTCCGGGGGCTGGGGCGGACCTTACTCGAGGTGGCCAAAAACAAGCGCGTGCTCCTCTTTTTGCTCGCGTTTTTCTTCTACATTGACGGGGTCTACACCATCATTGATATGGCCGTAGCTTACGGCGGGTCGATAGGCCTCGATGCCACCGCGCTCTTGCTGGCGCTGCTGGTGACGCAGATTGTTGCGTTTCCCTTTACCATTATTTTCAGTAAACTCTCTGAAAAGTATAAGAACCACAAGCTGATCCAGGTCTGTATAGTCGCCTATACCCTGATCGCGGCGTTCGCGGTGCAGTTGGATAGAGCATGGGAATTCTGGCTTTTGGCCATCTGTGTCGGCATGTTCCAGGGCGGGATTCAGGCCCTGTCGCGTTCCTACTTCGGCCAGCTCATTCCGCCGGCCAAGAGCGGCGAGTATTTCGGCCTCTATGACATTTTCGGTAAGGGTGCGGCGTTCATGGGGACTTCGGTCGTGGCGCTGATCAGTCAGATTACGGGCAGGCAGAACTACGGCATTATGGCAATCGTGGTGATATTCATCATCGGTTTCTTCATCTTCCGGGCGTCGCTCCGGGCTGAGGCGACGGAGACCTGATTTCACGCTCTGTTCTTATTTTTGTAGTATCATTTAAGTACTGTTTTTATTTAGATTACTAAGCTCAGGAGGCTATAGAACAATGAGAGAAAACCTACAACAGTTAGCAGTCAATGCAGCTCGCGGACTGGCGATCGACCAGGTCGAGAAGGCGAATTCGGGGCATCCGGGGAAACCTCTGGGCTCGATGCCGATGGTCTATGAGCTCTGGGCCAACCACATGAAGATGAATCCAAAGAGCCCCCGCTGGCCGGATCGGGACCGCTTCGTGCTGAGTGCGGGCCACGCATCCGCCATGATCTATGCCCTGGGTTACCTCTTCGGTTACGGGTTTACGCTGGAGGACCTCAAAGGCTTCCGGCAGTTCAATACACACACACCGGGCCATCCGGATATTGACCCGGATCGCGGCGTCGAGATGACTACGGGTCCGCTCGGTCAGGGGCTGGCTTCCGCTGTGGGTATGGCGCTGGGCGAAAGGCATCTGGCCGCCCTCTTCAATGCCAAAGAGTTTCCGATTTTCGATCACTATACCTATGTTTTGGCCGGTGACGGCTGCCTGATGGAAGGTGTGACGGCGGAGGCTTCCTCCTTCGCGGGTCATCTGGGCCTGGGTCGCCTGATCGTGCTCTATGATTCCAATGAAACGACCATCGAAGGCAACACGGAAATTGCTTTTACCGAAGATGTGGGCAAGCGCTACCAGGCCTACGGCTGGCACTACCAGCTGGTCGAGGATGGCAATGATATGGAAGCTGTGGCCAAAGCCATTGAGAAGGCCAAAGCCGTGGACGACAAGCCGAGCCTCATAGAAGTGAGAACTCACATCGGTTACATGTCCCCCTTCGAGGGCAGTGAAAAGGCGCACGGCGCACCGCTCGGGAAGGAAGGCGTTTCGTTTACGAAGGAGAAACTCGGACTGGATCCGGAACAGCACTTCCATGTCGAGGATGATGTCCTGGCTTTCTCGCGGAGCGCGAAAGACGACATGGTCCCGGTGGAACAGGCCTGGCTCGAGATGGTGGAACGCTATATCGACACTCAGGGTGAGAAGGGGCAGCAGCTGAAGGACTATCTGGACGGCAAGACCGTTGACCTGACAGAGCTCGAAGGCTTCACGGACTTCGACAAGCCGATGGCGACCCGTGATACGTCGGGTGTGTGCCTGAATCGCTGGAGCGAAGTCAATCCGCTCCTGATCGGCGGCTCGGCGGATCTCGCTTCTTCAACTAAGACTGAGGTCAAAGATTCCGGCTGGATCGCGAAGGGCGATTATGCCGGTAAGAATATCCACTACGGTGTCAGAGAGCACGGGATGGGCGCAATCGCCAATGGTCTGGCTCTCATGGGACTCCACAGCTACTGCGCGACCTTCCTGGTTTTCACAGACTACATGCGCTATGCGATCCGCATGGCGGCACTGATGAAACTCCCGACGATTTTCGTCATGACCCATGACAGCATCGGCGTCGGCGAAGACGGTGAAACACATCAGCCGGTGGAGCACTATGCTTCGCTGCGCGTGATTCCGAACCTCTGGTTCTGGCGTCCGGCGGACGGCGTAGAAACGGCGGCCGCTTACTCTACCTGGCACAGAGAAGGTCCCACGGTCCTGTCCCTGACCCGTCAGAAACTGTCGCAGTTGGAAGAAAGTTCATTCGAGGGTGCTAGACGCGGGGCGTATATCCTCGCTGAAGCGAATGTCAAGGACAATAAGCCTGACCTGATCCTGCTGGCGTCCGGCTCTGAAACGGAAATCGCCTACGAAGCGTTCAAGGAACTGGTTGAAGATGGTGTGTCTGTCCGTATCGTCTCCATGCCCTGTATGGAAGTTTATGAGCTCCAGACCGAAGAGTATAAGGAATCGGTGCTGCCGAAGGCGGTGAAGAAGAGACTCTCCGTCGAAGCGGGTGCCAGGATCAGCTGGCGGACCTATGTCGGCGACGAGGGCTACTGCCTGGGCATCGATCACTTCGGGGCGTCGGCTCCGGCGGATGTGCTCTATCAGGAGTATGGGATTACTTCAGCTAATGTGTTGAGAATCGCCCAGGAGCTCCTGGAGAAATAATTACTAACTCAGTTTGATCCCTCTCTCTGTCGCTGATGGTGAGAGGGATTTTTCATTGGAACACTAAGGTGACCACTTAACCAGGGGACAGATGTTTAAGAACCGTTCAATCAAACGCATACTTATCGGGCTCAGCGCCGGACTACTCATCTTCTTTCTGGTAGTGGCGTTCAATCAGCTGACACAGCTCTATCGGAATGTGGCGTCTGTTTCTGTTCCTGCCGCGATTGTGCTCTGCTCTGTGGTGGGCCTGGTGTTGCTGGCTTTGTTGGTTTTTCCTATCTATGTTTTCTTCCGCTTTCCGCGGATGGACGATCTGCCGGAGTCGGTGGAGGATCCGGCCTATCCGGCTTTTCTTCAGGAACGCTTGAGCCGACTGAAACAGAATCGCTACCTCAAGCGGGTCCACTTCGACTTCGCCGGGGAGACAGATGAAGAAGTTGTCGAGCGGGCCTATCAGACATTGAAAATCCGGGGCGATGAACTCATGCGGGCAGATGCAACGGCGGTCTTCCTCACCACGGCAGTCTCGCAAAATGGCGTCCTGGACGGGTTCACGGTTTTGGCCGCGCTTATGAAACTGGTCTACAGACTGACGGCGCTCTACGAGAATCGGCCGAACCTGCGCAAGATTCTCTATCTCTATGGGCAGATTGCGGGCGTGGTCCTGCTGGTGCGCACGATTGAAGATACGGACCTGATCGAGGATCAGGTGGAGCCCCTGATGGCTTCGCTGCTGGGCGGCACGCTGATTTCGCTGATTCCGGGTGCGGTTGGGATTACTACACTCATTGTGAATTCAGTCGTGGAGGGCGCGGTGAATGCGCTGCTGACGCTGCGGGTGGGGGCGATTGCACAGCGCTATCTGAGCGGCAGCGTTCAGGTCAGCAAAAAACAGATCCGGCGCAGTGCCTCCCTGGAAGCGACCCGCCAGCTGGGCTCGATTCTGAGTGCCAATGCGATTCTGGTCGTCAAGAGTTTCGCTAATGCGACGAAAGATGCGACGAAGTCCGCTCTGCGCAGAAAATTCTGATGCGGGAAGTACTGTACTTACTGAAGAAGATTCGCCGTTATGACCCCGGTATGCTGGGGATGATCCTGCTTTATACGCTCTGCGGAGCGTTTTATCCGTTTATTTGGGTTGTGGTACCGAGCCACCTGCTGAGTTTGCCGGTGGGGACGAGCCTACCCTATCTTGCTACGATTATTGCCGGAGCCGGTGGACTGGCCATTTGCGCAGCTTTTGTGTTGGCGTATCTCCGGGGGAATTATCGGATGCGGATGAACAATATCCGCTATTATTTGCTGCGCGATGTGATGCGCTACAGCCTCGCCATGCCTTACGAATATACGCTCGATAAGGATCGTCTGGACAAAATCAAGAAAGCAAATACTTCCGTGATCGGGCCAAACCACGGCGGAGGCGGCCTGATTCTGGGGATCTTGGCGATCGCGTCAAAGCTCCTGGCTTTCCTGGGGTTCGCAGGGCTTTTTTGGATGCTCGAGGGCTGGATTTTGGCCGGTATATTACTGCTCGTCGTGCTGACCTATCTCCTGAAACTGAAGGGCTCGGCGGTGGAGTACGAAACCTGGGAAGAGGCGGAACTCCTCGAAAGCCCTGAGACCAGGCTGCTCGGGGAAACGCTGAATCCTGCGTACAAGAAGGATTTCCAGGTCTATTCTCTATATACAATTATTAAGCAGTATGTGAGTGACCTGATTGCTCGGCGCGATACGCTGCTGGGAGGGCTGGCCGGCAAGCTGATCGGCTATGACATAATTGCGGCGACGCTGAATCTGCTGCGGGATCTGGCGGTGTATATTTATCTGGTCAGGGCGTACCTGGCCGGCCGGATTGATCTGGGGGCTTTCTATCTTTACAGTACTTCGCTTCTTGCTCTGATTGTCTTGGCGCAGAGTTTGGCGGAGGACTTCAGTAATATGAACCGCTTTCGTAAGCAGTTCCGGCATTTTATTGATCTGGATGTGGATCAGACGGCGGAGGCTGTGCCGCCTCCTGCTCGTCAGCCTGCGGCTCAGGGTGTGAAGGTCGAGGTTCAGGATGTGAGTTTCTACTATCCGGGTCAGGAGAAGCCGGTGCTGGAGCATTTTTCGCTGACGATCCATCCGGGCGAGAAACTGGCTTTGGTCGGTGAGAATGGGAGCGGCAAATCGACATTGGTGAAGCTACTATGTCGACTCTACACGCCGGCGACGGGGCGGATTCTTTTCGATGGCGTGGATATTAGAGAGCTTAGTGAAAGCGAATTTCTCGCTCGGCTCAGTGTGGTCTTCCAGGATGTGATGATTCTGCCATTCACGATTCGTGAGAACATCACGATGGCGGAGGATGTCGACCGGGCTCGGCTGGCTGAAACATTGGAGAAGTCCGGGCTTCAGCCCCTGGTCGATGGCTTGCCGGATGGTTCGGAAAGCTATTTACTGAGAGTGTTAGATGACCGCGGGCTGGATTTTTCGGGCGGCCAAAGGCAGAAACTTCTGCTGGCCCGGGCGCTTTATAAGACATCGGCGGGGTTCCTGATCCTGGATGAGCCAACGGCCGCACTCGATCCTTTGGCCGAGAAAGCCCTCTACGAGACCTACCATGAACTGACGGCAGGGAAATCCGTGCTCTTCATCTCGCATCGCCTGGCCTCGACCCAGTTCTGCGACCGGATCATCTATCTTGCCGAGGGCAGGGTGCTGGAAGAAGGCACGCATCAGGCCTTGCTGGATGCGCGCGGTGCCTACTACGAGCTCTACGAAGTCCAAGGCAAAAACTACCGGACAGCGGAGGGCGGCTTATGATCTTGCCGAACCTGCGTTATCTGCTCCGCCTTCTGATGAAGAAGTTTCGCGCGCTGCCCTACTGGCTGTTGCTGTCGGTCATCGCAGGGAGCCTTTACGTGCTCATACTCGTGCTGTTCCCCCGCCTGATCGTCGATGAACTCGTCAGGCAGGGACGCTGGGAGATACTGCTGGCTCTGGTGATCGGTCTGGCCGGCGGGACGTTCCTCCTTACCTCGCTGAGTTCGCTGGCAGATCGGCGGCTGGGCCGGTTAACTGACCTGGGCTTCCACCATTTGCGCGAGTCAATCGCGGCGAAAACACAGCGCCTGCGACTGGCCGATATTGAGACGAAGACTTTCCTATCACAAATCGAGCGGACGACCTATGGTCTCTATCAATTAGCCCCCGCGGCTGACAAGCTCAAAAGCCTCGGCACGGCACTGGTGACCCTGCTGCTGACCGCCGGAGTGATTGTCGGGTACAAGCCCTGGCTGCTTCTGCTGCCGATCGGCTTCAATCTGCTGAACCTTCCTCTGCTGAGACGCCAAATCCGCCTCGATGATGACAATGCCAAGCGCAGTGTCCCCGAAAGGCGCGAATACGGATTTTTCGTCGAACTGGCTAATGATTATCGATATGCCAAAGACCTGAAACTCTATAGTGCCGCCCACTTGATGGGAGCCCGAGCCAAACGCAATATGGACCGGATCCTGCGTGTGAATCATGAGTACTTTACCCGCAGCGGCCTGGTGCAGGGTTTGCTGGCCGCGAGTGTTGAGCTCAATACCGCCCTGATCTTTCTGCTCCTGGGCTGGGCGCTGCTGAGCGGTAGTATCAGTGCCGGTGTTTTCGTTTTGCTCTATGGCGCGGCCCGGGAGTTCGGCAAAGCCCTCCAAACCATGCTCAATGACATCTCTCAACTGGCTACATTCGAGTATCTAATGGAGCCAATTGCGGATGTGCTGGGCATGGACGAAATGCCTTGCGAGGGCGCAGGCGGGGCTGCCTTGCCGGTCGAGACGAAGGACCTTCACTGGGAGTTCCGGCAGGTCAGTTTCACTTACCCGACGGGCGACCGACCGGTTCTAGATAACTGCACATTTGAAATTTTGCCCGGTGAACGCGTGGCTCTGGTCGGTCTGAACGGCGCCGGCAAGAGTACGCTGGTCAAGCTCCTGTGCCGTTTCTATGAGGATTACACCGGCGAGATTCTGCTGAACGGGGTGGAGATTCGAAGCCTCCCCCTCGAGGCGTATTATCGCCTGCTCGCCCCGGTGTTCCAGGACTTCTATCTGCCGCCCCTGCGGATTCGCGAGGCGCTCGATCCTGCCGGGGCCGGGGGTGATTTACAGGCCACACTGGAACTCCTCGGCTTGGAGGTCTGGGTCCGGGGGCTCCCGCAAGGTCAGGAGCAGTACCTGACGGATGCTTTGGCCA
>CAZJTS010000062.1:0-10746 GCA_964548975.1 uncultured Fastidiosipila sp. | reverse complement strand
TGACGAGAACCCGAGTAAAGCGGCGCATTTCTACAAGGACGTTATTCTGACTTTGATGGAGGAAATGAGAGATGCGGCAGATCAGATTGAATTGATTGAGAGTGAGGACTATCTGCCTTATCCTTCATATCAGGAGTTACTGTACAGCGAGTACTGAGTTACTCGGCTAAAGTTTTACGATAACGCAGAAGTTCCAAGATCTGCTTTGAATCCAGAGGAGCAGAATCGAACAAATCCGGACGTTTCAGAAGTGTCTCATTGAGGCCATCCAGCTGCCTGAAGGACTCGATTTTTTCGTGATGCCCTTCACGAAGGACCTCAGGTACAGAGCGACCTTTCCATTCAGGCGGTCTGGTGTACTGGCGGTTTTCGAGTAACCCGTGAAAATGTGACTCCGCTTCATACGCGCTCTGATTCGGCAGGACACCATCCAGCATTCTACTGACAGAGTCAATGACTGCCAGGGCGGCCAGCTCACCCCCAGTCAGGACAAAGTCCCCGAGTGAGACTTCTTCGTCGACTATTTCGTCGAGGACACGCTGGTCTAACCCTTCATAATGGCCACAAATAAGAATCAACTGCTCGTAGCCCGCGTACTCTCTGACCAGCGCCTGGTTCAACGGTCGCCCTTTCGGCGAAAGAAATAAGGTGCGTCTTTTGTCGCGCTGAATTTCAGCTGAGCTACTTACAGCATCCTGCCAGCTTTGATAGACCGGCTCAGCCATCAGCAACATGCCGCTGCCGCCTCCGTAGAGCACATCGTCAACATGGCCATATGCATCGATCGCGTGATCCCGGATCTGATGGCACTGAAAGTGGACGAGTCCACGGTCAGCCGCACGCTTAAGCATGCTGCTTTCCAGATAAGGCAGAATGACTTCAGGAAAGAGTGTGAGCACATCGAACTTCATTAAGCGTAGATTTCCCAAAGACCTTCAGGTAGAGAAACGAGAATAAAGCCTTCGGCGAAGTTCACATCCAGCAGGTTCCCGCCCTGTACCGGCAGATAGAGATCTTTCATTTGGCCACGCGAAACACGCAGGAGATCCGTACCGACCCCTTCAGAAACCTCGGCGAGGACACCGATCTTGCCTCGGACCTCGTCTCTGACTTCCATACCGATCAGATCGGCGATGAAATACTGTCCGTCTTCGAGCTCATAAGCGTCAGCTCTTTCGACAGCCAGATAAGCCCCCTTGAGTTTTTCCGCCGCTTCGCGGGTGGTCACACCCTCCAGCCGGATAATCTCCAGGTTGTTGCCGCGCACTTCTGTGAGTTTGAATGTGCCTAAATTGCGCTTGCCATCAGGCGAATAAAGGGAAACTTCCTCCAGTCCTACCAGACGATCCGGCAGGTCCGAAAGAAGCTTGACTTTACATTCGCCCTTCACACCATGTGCCTGTGTGATTACGGCAATATATAAATGTTGTTTAACCGGCCAGGCCATACTTAGTCCACAATATCTACTGCGACTCTGGTGTTTTCCCGGCTAGCTTTGGCCTTCATGATAGAACGGATTGCCTGAGCTCTCCGCCCGCCTTTGCCAATAACCCTGCCCATGTCGTCAGGTGCAACGCGGAGTTCCAGAACGATGGTACCGCCATCTTCTCGAGAAGTAACAGTAACGTCGTCCGGAGCTTCCACCAAAGCAGATGCCATAGTCCTTAGAAGCTCCTGCATTTCAGTGATTGCTTGTTCGTTCATTACTCTATTACTCCTGTTTTCTTCAGCAGAGCACGTACTGTCTCTGTAGGCTGTGCGCCGGTGTCGAGCCATTTCTTCGCGGCTTCAGCATCGATGTTCACTTCTGAAGGATCTGTTAGGGGATTATAAGTCCCGATCTCCTCGATGAAGCGTCCGTCGCGCGGAGCACGAGCGTCAGCAACTACTACACGATAGTAGGGTTTCTTCTTAGCACCTACTCTTTTTAATCTGATCTTTACTGCCATTGTTCTTAATTCCTTTCGAAAAATCTATCTATGCTTAAAGGTTACATGGGGAAATTAAAGCCGGGAAACCCGCTTCGTCTCCTCTTTTTGCCCTTGGAGCCTCTTTTACCGGTCAGTCCCATTTTCTGCATCATTTTGAGACTTTCCTCATATTGTTTAACCAGTCGATTGACCTCTTGGACGGTGCGTCCGGAGCCTTTGGCTATCCGCTGTCTGCGACTGGCATTCAATAGCTTGACATTGGAGCGTTCCGCCTTGGTCATGGAGCGGATAATTGCCTTGGTGTAATCGAGCTGTCTGTCATCCAGATTCGCATCATCGACCTTCAGGTTATTCATACCCGGGATCATGCCGATAATATCTTTCAGAGAGCCCATCTGCTGAACTTGCTCGAACTGTTCCAGCATGTCGTCCAGAGTGAACTGGTTACTTTGCAAGCGCTCGAGCTGTTCCTGTGCTTTCTTCTCGTCGATCGCCTGTCCGGCTTTCTCGATCAGGGTGAGGACATCGCCCATACCGAGAATTCTCGAAGCCATCCGATCCGGATGAAATGCTTCCAGTGCGTCAACTTTTTCACCGGTTGCGACGAACTTGATCGGTTTCTGAGTCATGCGGAAAATCGACAAGGCAGCACCACCGCGGGCATCACCGTCCAATTTCGTCATGATGAATCCATCGAGCCCGATCGCAGTTTCAAAGGCTTCGGCTACGTTCACCGCTTCCTGACCGATCATAGCGTCGACGATCAGCAGTTTCTCATCCGGTTTGACCACAGTAGCAATCTGCCTTAGTTCGTCCATCAGTGTATCGTCAACGGTCATGCGGCCGGCGGTATCGACGATCAGAACATCGCGCATCAGGTAACGCGCTTTGTCCAAGCCTTCTCTGGCAATGATAACCGCGTCTTTCTCTTCAGGGTGGATATAACAGGGGATGTCGATACTTTTGGCCAAAATAGCCAACTGCTCCTGCGCAGCGGGACGATGCGTATCGACTGAAACGAGCATCGGCTTCTTGCCCTGCTGCTTACGCAGATGTAAGGCCAGCTTAGCCGCTGTGGTCGTCTTACCGGCACCTTGGAGACCGTAAAGCATGATCACCGTGAAACCGGAAGAATTGTAATGGAGACTGTTGTCGGTCTGACCGAGAATCTCGACCAGAGAATCATGGACGATCTTAACGACCTGTTGGCCGGGCGTCAGGCTTTGCATGACATCTTGGCCGACAGCCTTTTCGCTGATCTCTTTGGTCAACTCTTTGACGACTCGATAATTGACATCCGCTTCGAGCAAGGCGATACGGATCTCTTTCATCATGTCTTTGATATCCTGCTCGGTCACACGCGATTTGCCGCGCATTCGCTGAGTGATATCCTGTAATTTATCAGATAGGCTTTCGAAAAGCGCCATGTCTTCCCCTTATAATTCTTTATCCAGCTGCGTCAGCACAGCGAGAGATTCCTCTAGCTTGCCCTCACTCAGTAACTGTCTGAGTTTCGCCAACTCTCTGGCCAGCAGTGCTCTGGTCTGGTTCACCCCGAGCTTCTCTTCGAAGCGTTCAAGATGTTCCAAGCTGCGTTGCAAACTGTCATGGACGGCCTGGCGGCTTATCGCTAAATTAGAGGCAATCTCTGAAATTGACCAGTCCTCATTCAGATAGAGCGAAAGTGTCTCTTCAGCTCGTTCTGTCAACAAACTCCCGTAGAGATCCAGTAAGTGAACCGCCCGGTTTTTGTCGAGAACTTCCTGCCAGTTTTTATCCATGACGCCCATTATACAGAAGCAATTTAAGCTGTCAAGTATTTATGCTTGACAGATATGCATTATTCCGCGGCGATACGTTCCAGTTCTGCGGCAGGGAAAAGTGATTCGACGAAATGGTCCGCATCGAAGTCTACCAAGTCTTCAGCTTTCTCACCCAAGCCGGCCAAAAGAATAGGCACTTTGGACTGGTGAGCCACGGCGACAGCAACACCGCCCTTGGCATTGCCGTCGAGTTTAGTCAGGACAAGGCCGGTGACATCCGCAACTTCCTGAAACGTTTCGGTTTGAATCACCGCGTTCTGGCCGGAAGTGGCATCAATGACCAGGAGCGTTTGCACACGTGCGTTCGGTGCTTCCCGCTCAATGATTCGCGTGATTTTACCCAGCTCGTCCATCAGATTTTTCTTGTTATGCAGTCTGCCGGCCGTATCGATGATGAGTACATCGGTGCCCCGGGCTTTGGCCGCCTGAATACTGTCATAGACAACGGCTGCCGGATCATTGCCTTCCTTCTGCGAGATGAGCGGAGTACCCGTTCTGCGGCACCACTCTTCGAGCTGAGCGACGGCGGCGGCGCGGAATGTGTCGGCTGCGGCCATCAGGACCTTTTTGTTCTCGTTCGTGAAACGCAGGGCGAGCTTACCGGCAGTGGTCGTTTTGCCGGTGCCGTTGACTCCGACCATAAGCAGAATATTGAGTTGATTCGGACTCAGCGTGAGTTGCTCTTTGTCGCCGAGGATCTTTCGAATGTCGCTTTTGAGTTTCGTCAGGACAAACTCAGTGTCCCGTTTAGCTTCCTGTTTCATACTCTTACGGAGGCTCGTCATGAGCTCATCCGCACAGGTTGCGCCGATGTCCGCTTGGATCAGAGTCATCTCAAGCTCATCGAGCTCTTCTTCATCGAAATAGCCGAGGGCTGCCGCAATCGAGTTGACTTGGCCCAGGAAGAAGTCCCGGGTTTTGGTCAGGCCTTCACGAAATTTATCAAATAAAGCCATATATCCTCCTATTCTTCGAGGCGAACGGAGATCACCTGAGAGATCCCACGTTCTTGCATTGTAATGCCATAGATCATCCGAGCTGCTTCCATTGTACCGCGTCGGTGGGTGACCAGAATGTACTGCGTGCCGGCAGCGTTGGCCTTGACATAATCCGTGAACCGGAAAACATTAGACTCATCCAGCGCAGCTTCCACTTCATCCAAGACACAGAAAGGTGAAGGATTGAGTTTCTGAATCGCAAAGAGCAGCGCGATCGCCGTCAGGCAGCGTTCACCGCCGGATAAGGCCAGCATATTCTGGAGCCGTTTCCCGGGCGGCATCGCCCGAATATCGATCGGACTGTTCAGAATATCGTTGCTGTCTTCCAGGACGAGCTCCGCTTCTCCCCCGCCGAACAGCTCTCTGAAGACCTGCCTGAACTGCTCACTGATGTACTTGAAGGATTCCTGGAACTGCTTATGCATCTCCTGGGTGATATCTGCGATGACTTTGTGAAGATCATTCTGGGCAGATACGATATCCTCCTTTTGGCCGTTCATAAATTCAAAGCGTCCGATCAGTTCACGGCTTTCTTCGATCGCCTGAACATTCACCGCACCGAGGTCGCGAATCTTCTGTCTGAGTGTCTTTACCTCATCTCTGACTTCGGTGATATTCAGATCCGGCTGATACCATTGCTCGCGATTGGCAAAGGTATAGTTGTACTCCTCCCAGAGCCTGGACCTGAGATCCATCAGCTGGCTCTGGCTGTTCTCGATGCGCTGTTCCAAACGTCCCTGATCCTGACCCAATTTGCTGAGTAAGCCGGAGACCTGTTCCATTTCGAGCATGTTATCTTCGACGATGGTGTTCAGATGCTGACGCTCCCCTTCCGCCTTTCTGATCTGCTCCTGGACCTGTTTTAGCGCTGTCTCTAGCTCTTGTTTCACAGTCTCGCCGTTCAGGAGGAGCTGATTCAGGCGGTTTTCCTCCAGCTTGTCTTCTTCCTGATCCATGACCTGGACATCCAGTTCTTCTCGCACCTGCGCCAATTCCTGCCGTACGCGAAGTAAGAGTTGCATGGCCGTTGACGCCCGTTCTTTGAAACGCGTTAACTTGAGATTTTGTTCGGCGCGCAGATCTGAGAACTCACTGACTTTCAGGCTTTGTGTTTCCAATTGTGCCTGTATCTCACTTCTCTGCTTCAGGATGAGCGACAGTTTTTCCTGAACTTCCTGCTCCTCCCGGCGTCTCTTCTCCAGAGCCGTCGCCTGATCTTCAGCCTCTTTTTCGAGCCTGGTGATATCCGACTGATTCTGTTCAGATTTACTCTGCAGCCGAATGCGGTTTTGCTCGTACTGCTTGCGATGTGAACCGAGGACGATTTCCTCTCTGGCCAAAGCCGCGATCTCCGACCCCAACTCGGCCGTACGGGCTTCGAGCTCAGCCATCTGTCTGCTGATCTCTTCCTTGAGTTCCGCTTTCTCTGCCAGCGCAGTATCTGTTGTGGAGATCCGCTGCTTCAATTCATCCAGCAAGCGCTGTCTGCTGAGAATACCGCTCTGCTGCTGTTTTCTGGACCCGCCGCTCATCGATCCGCCGGGATTCAGCAGATCGCCTTCCAAGCTCACTATGCGGACACGAAATGAAACCGCTTTGGCCATTTCCAGCGCTAAGGCTAATGTGCTCGCGACGACCGTTTGCCCCAGAGCATAGAGCACCGCATTCTTCACTTCCGGTTTATAGTCAACAAGCTCCGCAGCTATCCCCAGATAGCCGGGCATGGTGGAAATCTTCCTCAGTTGAGCCGGGTCAGGTGTCCGCTGCGAAACACGATTCAAAGGCAAGAAAGTGGCTCTCCCCCAGCGCTTATCCTTGAGTGTTTGTATCAGCCTAGAGGCAATAGACTCGTCCTGAACCACAATATGCTGTGCTGTGCCGCCCAACACACTTTCGATGGCGGCTTCATACTCTTCAGGCACTTGAAGAAGATCTGCCAAAGGACCATAAACCGCGCTTTCTCTGTCCCGGCTCCAGTCCATCAACTGCTTGACCGAGTAACCATAGCCTTCATAGCTCTCTGCCAGTTCTGTCTGTGTCTGTATCTGATATTTCAGATTATTCAGGGTCTGTTCAGTCTGCCGATAAGCTTGCTCCGCTTCAGCCAGTTCCAAACGCTGCGTTTCGCGCGTGCGCTCCAGTTGGCTATTCTGCTCCCGCTGGTTTTTTAAGTCGGACTGAATCTTATCTAACTGTGAAGTGAGCTCATCTGCCTTGGACGTTTCATTGTCGAGCTCCGAATCCACCTGCGCCAGGTCTTTCAGCAGCATCTCACGATGGTTCTTGAGTACTTCCCAGGTCGTCGACTCATCACGAATCAGTTGCTGCACCTGCTGGAGCTGCTCACGATTCTGTGTCTCATCCTCGGTGAGCGTCTGTTGTAAGAGAAGTGTCGCCTGCCGGTCCCGCTGTGCCTGACTATAGGTCTGATCCGTAGCCGAGAGCTCTTTGGCCGCCTCTTCACTCTGGGCGTTCAGGGATTCATGCTCACTCGCTTTGGCCTTTTCTTCTCGTTCTAATTCTTCTCTTCGTTCTAAAAGCTCTTCAGACTGTGTCTGATATCTGATTTTCTTGGCAGCGATCTGTTGTAAGTGCTGTCTGGCCAAAGCCAGGTTCTGCTCGTGCTGATTGGCCTCTGTCTTATGGGCATCTTCCTCAGTTTGGAGCCGATTGAGCCGTAAGCTGATCTCCTGCATCGCCTCTCTTTGAGCCGCGGTTTCGGCTAAAGCCTTTGCCTTACGCTCATCAGCCTGTTGCAAAGTTTGTGTGAGTTCTTCGAGATCCTTTTGAAAGCGTTTGCTATCTTCTTCTTTGCGATCGATTTCATAATAGAGTAAGGCGAGATCCTGCGTTTTCAGGACTTCATGCAGTTCCAGGAAGGTCCTGGCCTTTTTGGCCTGGCGCTCAAGTGGAACTTTCTGTTTCTCGATCTCCTCCAAGATATCGTTCAGGCGAATCAGGTTCTGTTCGGTATGAGCAAGCTTTTTCTCCGCTTCCTCACGTCTGAGTTTATACTTCGTAATCCCGCTGGCTTCATCCAGCATCTTGCGCCGAAGCTCCGCTTTGCCGGACAAAATGTCATCCACTCTCCCCTGTCCGATCATGGAGTAGCCATCGCGGCCGATGCCGGTATCCAGAAAGAGTTCATTGATATCTTTCAAACGACAGCGACTGTCGTTGATCAGGTACTCGCTTTCTCCGGACCGATAGATTCGTCTGGACACGCGGATCTCAGGGTAATCCAGAGGCAGGGAGCGATCCGAATTATCCATCGTCAGAGTTACTTCCGCATAGGACAGCGGCCGTCTGGTTTCCGTACCGGAGAAGATCAGCTCCTCCATTTTATTGGCACGCAGTGTCTTGACGCTCTGCTCGCCCAAAACCCAACGGATCGCATCAGAAATATTCGATTTACCGCTCCCATTCGGACCAACCACCGCTGTTACACCTTCGTGAAAACGAATCACGGTTCGTTCAGGGAAAGATTTAAAACCTTGAAGAATTAACGACTTGAGAATCATGTATTTATATCAGAGCCTTCCTCGGCAATTTGTTGAAAAATATCCAGAAACAGGCGGGCGGCTTCCTGCTCGGCAGCTTTCTTGGATTTCGCACGTGCCGGCGGGTAGTCTCGCTCATTATAGCGAACCCTGATGGTGAACTCCTTGTCATGGGCCGGGCCGCTCTCATTCACCAGCTGGAAATGGACATCGGGATTCACCTCTAGAGCCTGAAGCGTTTCATATAAACGGCTTTTGTAGTCATAGTGTAAGCCGCCCTGCTTTGCTTCAGCGATCACTGAGGCAAAATGTCTCAACACAAATTCTTCGGCGGCAGGCCAATCACCATCGAGATAAATGGCGCCTACCAGAGCCTCCAGAGCATCTTCCAGATTCGAGCGTTTGTATTTCCCATTGGACTTCAGTTCGCCTTGGCCAAAGCGCATGTAATCCGCAATATGCAACGCACGCGCGATTCCGGCTAGGCTCTCGCTCCTCACGATTAAAGAACGAAGTCGGGTCATGACCCCTTCAGGGAAGTATTCTGTAGAACCGAAGAGCTCCTTACTGATAATGGCACTGAGAATAGCATCACCCAAAAACTCCAGACGCTCATTATCATGGCTGACTTCGGGATTTTCATTTGCATAAGAGGCATGCGTAAGCGCATCCAAGAGCAGATCCCGGTGCTGAAATTGGTAATGGAGTACATCGACCTGCCAGAGATCTACTGCCTGATTATGAAATTCTCTTCCTTCTGTTTTCAAAGCCAGCTCCTGAAGTGCTTATGAGCACCTGACGTATTGTACCATTTACCGGGTAGTCCGGCACCCGAAGTCCCTGTTCAAGCCAATAAGTTCTCTAGAGATTTCACCACATAAACAAACCACAGGCAAGGGTCTTACCTGTGGTTTGAAGGCGATTATAGAATCAGTATAAAAGCTTACTCTGCGTTGGTTCTGATGTAGTTAACAGCATCACCGACAGTAGCAATACGCTCGGCTTCTTCATCCGGGATTGCCATATCGAATTCCTGTTCGAGAGCCATAATAAGCTCAACGATATCAAGTGAATCAGCATTCAAGTCATCAATGAAATTTGCTTCCATGGTGACATCATCAGGCTCAACACCCAGCTGATCAACCAAAATAGCTGTTACTTTTTCCAGAATTTGCTCGCTAGACATGTACTAGTCCTCCTAAATTTCTCAATTCCTTAACTTCAATCCGCAACCTCGCTGAGAATTAAGTCACGGTGAATATAAGTGTAATGTTTTTGTTTGTCAATACGTACAGCAACAATCTGCACAATTGTTTCGCTTTGTTAATAAACTGTAACACAAGACCCTAGATATGATCACGGAATAAGTCTTTATTTCTCAAGGCATAATCCAGTCCGGATACCAGCGTCAGGATAACGGTGAGAATAACAACGACAGTTACTAGAATACTGAGGAATGACATCAAACCCTCATGAAACCACTTTGTCCCGATGATATCGACCAACATGATCAGAATGATAGCCGTGATCTGAACCACCATTTTGAGTTTACCCAGTTTGCCGGCAGCAATCACTTCTCCTCTTTCGATGGCCAGCATCCTGATGCCGGTGACGGCAAACTCTCTGAAGAGGACAATAACCGGAACCCAGGCAGTAAGAAGACCCAGCTCAACCAGGGCGATGAGCGCTGCCATGATTAAGAGTTTATCCGCAATGGGGTCCAGGAATTTACCCATGTTGGTAACGATATTCCGTTTGCGTGCGATTGCACCGTCCAGATGGTCCGTATAGGAAGCGATACTGAAAACGATAAGGGCGACAATCATCCCGTTTTCTCTAACGAATTGGTTCCAGGTACTGAACGCCTGCAGAGGAATCGGCAACATAAACAGCAACATCAGAGGAATCAGTATGATTCTCGCTATAGTAATCTTATTCGGTAAATTCATTGGCCACTCCTGTCAGTTCGTATGTGTCAGCATCCAGAATCTTAACCGGGTAGATCGCACCTTCGGTGAGCTGCGACTCGCCTTGATTCAGGACAAGGATCTCCGGATCCACTTCAGGTGTCTGCATGCGGGACCTGCCCAAATAGTAAATCCCATCCTCAGACACACCTTCAATCTTGACGTCAAGTGTATGCCCAACCAGCGCTTGATGCAAGCTGTAAGAAATGGCTTGCTGGGTCGCCATCACTCTGGCATATCTGGACTGTTTAGTTGCCTCATCGACAGGGTCTGCCATATTGAAAGCCTTCGTGCCTTCTTCCGGAGAGTACATAAAACAGCCGAGATAGTTGAACTTTTGTTCTTCGATAAAAGCCAGGAGTTCAGCAAACTCTGTTTCGGTTTCACCGGGATAGCCCACCATGACCGTCGTGCGGATAACGGCTGCCGGCAATGCGGTTCGGATCCGCCTGATCACATCGCGGAGTGACTCACGAGTCTCACGACGATTCATACGCTTAAGCACAGCATCGGATGCATGCTGAATG